>JADJFV010000005.1:0-300000 GCA_016708435.1 Leptospiraceae bacterium
CAACCGTGTTGATAGTTGCAGTGGCTGGACCTAAGTCTACACCACTTCCTGTAATTGTGACTGCTTCAGAAATAATATTCGCATCACTAACGCCGGTCATCGTAACTGATTGCGGCACATTCCAGTTAGTCGCATTGAATGTTAAAGTAGAAGTTGAAAGGGTAATAGCGAGTAGGTTACTAGAAACTAGATTGAGTGTTCTTGCTCCATTTGGATTTCCGGAAAGTTGAACCATTAACACTGACGTTCCGTTTTCAGTGACAGTAGTTGCACCCGTAAATACAGCCCTACTGTCGTTATCCGCTGTGTCGATATTGAAAGTTGCGTTTGGTGTAGCAGCTGCGGTCGCTGTAATTGCAACTGTCTCTGTTGTTTCATTTACATCTTCAACACCAGTCATTGTCACTGTCTGCGCTGTGCTCCAACAATTTGGTCCGGGGCAAACGTTATCGAATGTAATACTAGCAGTTCCTAACGATACAGAACCAACTGTTCCTGATGCAAGTGAAACAACAAGAGAAGGAGTAGGCTCAGCGCCAAGCTTCACGGTAAAGTTCGCAGTCCCACCTTCGTTAATGCTAGTTGGATTTCCCGCGAGGATAATGCTCATTGTGTTCACATCGACTGTGTTGACAACGGTGGTTGCAGATACAAGTCCAACTCCGCTTCCTGTGATAGTGACTGCTTCGGCGATTATATTTGCATCGGAAATTCCTGATACAAGAATTGATTGCGGTATATTCCAATTAGTCGTATTGAAGGAAACAGTCGTTGGTAACACGGCTAAAGCAAGAGTGTTTGATGACGAAAGGTTTAAAGTTCTTGCTGCTCCTGGATTTCCCGTTAAGGCAACAGATAGAAAGGCAACCCCACCTTCTGTAACAGAAGTCGCACCGGTAAATACCGGTCTAGTATCATTTTCAATGGTATCGAATGCAGAGCTTGCACTTGTGACTGATGGTGCAGTTGCCGAAATGGTTACGTTCTCGGAAGTTTCGTTTACATCTTCGACGCCAGTGAGTGTTACCGTTTTGTTTGTGCTCCAGCAATTCACACCGGGGCAAACGTTGTCGAATGTTAATGTTGTAGTGGATAACGAGACGGAACCTACGTTGCTGGTTGCGAGTGTGACTGTGGTAGAAGGGTTTGGCTCTGCACTTAATTTAACATCGAGAGTCGAAGTTCCCCCTTCTGCAACTGTCGTTCCACTAGGTGTGAGGATAATAGCGATTACAGTGGAGTCCACTGTCGAAACGTTAGTAGTTGCCCCACCTAGGTCAACTCCACTTGCTGTGATGGTAACAGTTTCGGCAGAAGTATTTGCATCCGCTACTCCAGTCATTAATACAGCCTGTGGTATATTCCAATTAGACGCGTTGAAGGTAAGTGTAGCAGGTGTGATTGTGATTGCTGCTGTGTTTCCCGAAACTAAATTCATCGTCCTAGTTCCATTCGGATTTCCGGAAAGAGCAACGGAAAGTAAAGCCGTTGAGCCTTCGTTGACCGAAGTCGCACCGGTGAATACAGCCCTACTGTCGTTATCCGCAGTGTCGATGTTGAATGTCGCGTTTGGAGTAGCTGGCGCTGTTGCAGTAATCGCAACTGTTTCCGTTGTTTCATTCACATCTTCGACACCAGTCATTGTCACAGTCTGTGCTGTGCTCCAACAATTTGGTCCGGGACAAACGTTGTCGAATGTAATTGAAGCTGTTCCGAGGGAAACTGATCCAACTGTTCCTGATGCGAGAGATACAACAAGCGAAGGAGTTGGCTCAGCACCAAGTTTTACTGTGAAGTTAGCAGTCCCGCCTTCGTTAATGCTTGTCGGATTTCCAGCGAGGATAATACTCATTGTGTTTATATCGACTGTATTGATTGTCGCAGTGGCGCTTCCTAAGTCGACGCCGCTTCCTGTAATCGTGACTGCTTCTGAGATAATATTTGCATCACTAACGCCGGTCATTGTAACTGATTGCGGCACATTCCAGTTAGTCGCATTGAATGTCAGGGTAGACGTAGAGAGTGTAACAGCGAGTAGGTTACTAGAAACTAGATTGAGTGTTCTTGCACCATTGGGATTGCCTGAGAGTTGAACCATTAACACTGATGTTCCGTTTTCAGTGACTGTAGTTGCGCCTGTGAATACAGCCTTACTATCATTATCGGCTGTGTCGATGTTGAATGTTGCTGCTGTTGTTGCCGGTGCAGTCGCAGTAATCGCAACTGTTTCCGTAGTTTCATTTACATCTTCTACACCAGTCATTGTAACTGTCTGTGCAGTGCTCCAACAATTTGGTCCGGGGCATACATTGTCGAAAGTGATGCTGGCTGTTCCGAGGGAAACTGATCCAACTGTTCCAGATGCCAGCGACACGACAAGAGAAGGAGTAGGTTCTGCGCCTAGCTTCACGGTGAAGTTAGCCGTCCCGCCTTCGTTAATGCTAGTAGGATTTCCCGCGAGGATAATACTCATTGTGTTCACATCGACTGTGTTGATTGTTGCAGTTGCTGAACCTAAGTCTACCCCGCTTCCTGTAATTGTCACCGCTTCTGAAATAATATTGGCATCGCTGACGCCGGTCATTGTGACCGATTGCGGCACATTCCAGTTAGTCGCATTGAAAGTTAGAGTAGAGGTTGAAAGGGTAATAGCGAGTAGGTTACTAGAAACTAGATTTAGAGTTCGTGCGCCATTTGGATTTCCTGAAAGCTGAACCATTAACACTGACGTTCCGTTTTCGTTCACAGTAGTTGCACCCGTGAATACAGCCCTACTGTCGTTATCCGCAGTGTCGATATTGAAAGTTGCGTTAGGTGTAGCTGGTGCGGTTGCAGTAATCGCAACTGTCTCAGTAGTTTCATTTACATCTTCGACTCCAGACATTGTAACAGTCTGTGCTGTGCTCCAACAATTTGGTCCAGGGCAAACGTTGTCGAAAGTAATTGAAGCTGTTCCGAGGGAAACTGATCCAACTGTTCCAGACGCGAGTGATACGACAAGAGAAGGAGTAGGCTCTGCGCCAAGCTTCACGGTGAAGTTAGCCGTCCCGCCTTCGTTAATGCTAGTAGGATTTCCCGCGAGGATAATACTCATTGTGTTCACATCGACTGTGTTGATAGTTGTCGTTGCGCTGCCTAAATCAACTCCGCTGCCAGTAATTGTCACTGCTTCGGAAATAATATTTGCATCACTAACGCCGGTCATTGTAACCGATTGCGGCACATTCCAGTTAGTCGCGTTGAATGTCAGGGTAGACGTAGAGAGTGTAACAGCGAGTAGGTTACTAGAAACTAGATTGAGTGTTCTTGCGCCATTTGGATTTCCGGAAAGTTGAACCATTAACACTGACGTTCCGTTTTCGGTTACCGTAGTCGCACCAGTAAATACCGCCTTAGCGTCGTTATCCGCTGTGTCTATGTTGAAAGACGCTGCTGTTGTCGCAGGTGCCGTTGCATTAACAGCAACGGTTTCAGTTGTTTCGTTTACGTCTTCTACGCCAGTCATTGTAACTGTCTGTGCTGTGCTCCAACAATTTGGTCCAGGACATACATTGTCGAATGTTATGGAAGCTGTGCCTAAAGAAACAGATCCAACTGTTCCTGATGCGAGTGATACGACAAGCGAAGGAGTTGGCTCTGCGCCTAGCTTCACAGTGAAGTTTGCTGTCCCTCCTTCGTTAATGCTGGTCGGATTTCCGGCGAGGATAATGCTCATTGTGTTCACGTCTACTGTGTTGACTACAGTGGTTGCGGTTATTAAACTTACACCGCTTCCGGTAATTGTGACTGCTTCGGCAATAATATTTGCATCAGAGACACCTGTAACTAATACCGTTTGTGGTATATTCCAATTAGCCGAATTAAAAATTAATGTGGCTGGAGTTAGAGTCATAGCAAGTGCATTGGAAGAAACTAAGTTGAGTGTCCTTGCCGCTCCCGGATCTCCTGATAAAGCAACAGTGACTAATGCTGTGCTATTTTCGGTAACTGTGGTAGTACCGGCAAACACTGGTTTTGTGTCGTTTTCAATCGTTGCATAATTTTGTGTTACACTCGTTACCGCTGCGGCAGAGGCTGTGACGGTTGACGTTTCTGATGTTTCATTTACATCTTCGACACCGGTGACTGTAACGGTTTGTGCTGTGCTCCAACAGTTTGCACCCGGGCAGACATTATCGAAAGTAATACTTGCTGTGCTTAAAGAAACAGAGCCTGCAATACTAGAAGCAAGATTTACTGTTAAGGAAGGAGATGGTTCTTGGGTTAAACGAACAGTAAACGCCGTTGTTCCCCCTTCTGATACTTGGTTTGTTCCGGCAGTGAGTAGTATATTCATTGTGTCATCGTCTACTGTAGATATATTCGTATTAGCCGCAGCAATTAAAGGAGTTCCTGATGTTGCAGAAAGAGTAACTGTCTCGCTGACTATATTTGCATCTTGAACTCCACTAATTGGAATGGACTGAGAATAATTTCCAGGACTAAAGGAAAGACTTGTTGTGCCAAGAGTCATTGCAAGTAAGTTACTAGAGCTCAAAGTGACTGTTCTTGCGATTCCGGGATCTCCCGAAAGAGAAACGGTTACAATAGATGAGTTGCCTTCATTTACAGAAGTAGCACCGCTGAGTAAAATCTTTGTATCATCATCAATAGTTGTAACGTTATACACTTGCATAGGAGCACTCGGAGATGTGAGGATAACAGTGAGATACTCCGCAGTTTCATTTACATCATTCAAGGCACTCACTGTTATTGTTTGGTCTATATTGTAATTAGCCGCATTGAATGTAAGTGTAGAAGGAGAAACGCTGAGAGAAGTGCCATTGCTAGTTGTAACATTGACTGTTACATTCGAAGAAGGAGAATTAGTAAGATGAACTAGAATAGGTCCACTTGTATTTTCATCTAGAGTTGGTATGGCTCCTGTGACGACTAAGTTTTGTGTGTCAATGTCTATCGTAGTTACCACAATTACAAGGGGTGCCATGCCTGTAGTGGTTAATGTCAAACTGACTGTTTCGGATACAAGGTTTGCATCTAGAACGGCTGCGAGGGTTACGATTTGGTCACTTGTGGAAGATAGAGGAGTATAATTGAAAGTAGCCGATGCACCTCCGTCTACTGTGATTGCCGCGGGATTGCTACTTGTAATTGTAATAGAATTATTTGTGAGTATAGATTTTGAAAATCGAATTCCCATTGTAGCAGAAAGACCTTCTGTGATGGACGAGGGTGGACCTGTTAATTGAATTACGTTGTCATCTATAATCGTTAGATTGTAGGTTACGTCTGGTATGCCGGTCATCTTAAAAGTCAAAGTCGTTGGGTCATTGGTAGAGTTAGCATCTATCAATGCTAAAATAGAAATGTCCTGCGAAGTATTATAATTGCTTGGGGTAAAGGTAAGAGAAAGAGAGGTTGTTCCGTTGATTGTAACTGCATTGTTGTTGAGGCTAACAAGAACAGTTGCATTGCCTGAAGGCTTTCTAGAAAGTCGAACTCCGATGGTAACATTATTTCCTTCTTGCAACGTGGGAATAGTGCCGGAGAGGATAATACCTGCTGTATCCGAAACCAGAATACTTGTAATTACCTCCGTGAGTTCAGGCGCCGTGCATTTTAAACTTGCTGTATCACTTATATCATCATTGTCAACGACTGTAGTGAGGCTAATGCTCTGTTGCTGCGAATAATTAGACGGAGTAAAAATAAATTCTGCTTTTTGGGAACCATTGATTAATAAAGAAGGGTAATCGGTCTGGCAGGTAACAGTGGTTTGCTTGTAGGGATTGTTTTCTAGTAAAATTCCCATCGTCGCAGATTCACCTTCTTGAATTGTGTTGATTGGAGTAAGCATAATGATTTTACTTTTAGGCGGAGGATTTAGTTTGAATGGATCAAGGCTTAAATAAAATCCTAAAAAGCTTTTTGGATCTAAAAGACTTTTTTTGATTGCTCCAACACAACTAGATGTAAAGAAAAGAATCAGTAAAAATAAGCCTACTTTCTGCGTTTTACTTTTCATTAGAACCTCACTGTCATTTGGATGTCTGTCTTTTTATCGAATTCAATTGGCGAGTTTGCGTAAACCGATGGATTCGTGGTAGGCGCGACACGGAAATTGATCGCCCAAAAGAAATTATTCCCCTTATAGAGAAATAAATCAAGCACATTCCATGCCCAAAACGCCCCAACTAATCCTATAGATAAATTAAAATTATTTCTGGCATGATTGACTGCTGCATACTTAGGCTGAAATAAAAAGTAATTTAAAGCGAGTGTGTCTCCCTGACCGGGAGTTGCGGGTAGTAGAAGCGTGCTTTCGTAATCTGATTTTGCTTTTGCATAAGGTCCATATTGATAGGCAGAGTTTCCGAGTAAGATAAGGAAAATAGAAAAATAGCTGAGTCCTTTTTCATTACCACCGTTATACCACTGCCCCCATCCTGGAATGAGCGAAGAACGGATAACGGCTGATAGCCTTGAATTTGATCTGGGTAAATTATTTTCCTCTACTAGACTTGTTACTTTGTCTACACTAACTGTAATTGGAATTTTTCCCTGTTTGTCTCGGTGATAATTTACAAATGGCTTTTGTTCTTTGTCGTTTTGATCTGACCAACTAACGACTCCTGCTCTGACAAATTCTTCTAGCTCAGAAAATGTTACGATTCCATCTTGATTTGCATCTGCCTTACCTTCCATTCCATGGGCTAGGTATTTTGTGAATACACCGAAATTTGATTTTGGATCTTCATAACTATAATAGCCTGTGCTAGTAGAAAAAAAAGTAACCGGTATATCTCCGCTTGCATATTTTTCTGACTTGAATCCTTCTTTAGCAAATCCTTTTGCGTTTGAACTCGATAGATCGCGACAGGCATCTAAGAATAATATGGATTTGCTCACATTTCTAGATTTAATTTTGCGCATAATATCATTTACCTGTATGGAAGTAATTAGAGATTTGTCGATCGAAGTATCAACGGATAATAGATAACCATTTCCACTTGAGTCAGAAATTCCATGACCGGAAAAGAAAAATAAAATAGTATCTACAGGAGTGGAATAGTCTAGCACATGATCGATCTTAGCCTCAATATGAGCGCGGGTAGGATAGAGAGGACTCTTAGGGGAAATGTCATCTGTCATTAGATGGACTTCTTCGAATTGACCCTGCTCTTCTAAAATTTGCGCAATTAATTTAGCGTCATTTCTCGCCTTCTGTAAAGGGGAGATGTCTTTGTCAGTGTATTCATTGATGCCTACAACAATCGCCCATCGTTTAGCACCCATTTCATTTCCTGCTAGAGATTTTTTCTTTTCGACCGGTTTTTCAGGCTCTTGCGGGTGTAAATCTAAAGCAAGGAATGAAAGTAAGAAAGCCAATATTAGAAAATAGATATTCATTTTTCGATCCTTTATGATAACAGAAAGGTCTGCTTTTCTATGTCACATTCCTTTCAAACTAAATATTTCTCTTACTTATTTAATGACTCATTTTATACACAGAATATGGTTCGTCAAGATAAGAATTTCGTCGCCGGATTTTGTCACCGATGATTCGCGGCTTTGCGTGCGGACTTTCTTTTACCTATGAACTAGAGCCTACCGTTATGGAAACCTTCACTCTTCAAGCGAGGTAGAAGGGACGTAAGAGCCACATAGAAGCCGAAGTTGGCTTGAAGATAAGTCTTAATTTCGATTTACCTTGCTTTTAGACTAATCGCCTAACACAAATTAAAAGTATGTAACATTCAATCAATAAATTATTTGCGACATAGTTCGATTGTCGCCGGGTAAGTTGAAGAGCAAAAGTAGGAAGTTTGAGAAGATAATAGTGAATAACCTTTTTCCGTTTTCACATACTTCGTTTTCTTTGCGGTTAATATGTCTTATTCCATATTAATATTTGTTGTTTGGAATCTCTATAAACGTTAGTGGAAAGAGGATTATAGTGACATAACATTTTGATAAGAAAAATTAATTAAAATATTATTATTGTTGACCTTTTTGGTATGTGATTTAGAACCCTGAGAGTAAGTACAAATTCTGCATTTTTTAACAATACTTTAGCCAATTTTTAAGGTTTTTGAAAAAAATCCTAATGAGGCATTTTTTGGATTATGTCGATATAAGTACAAATAGTTAATTTAACACTAGAGGTTTTTATTCAATGAGTTTAGCAGTCAAAGTCGAAAAAAAAAATAAAGATATCAATACAGATGTGATACTCGGGGCTGTTAAGAGCAATAAGCCAATAACTATTAAAATATATTATCTCACCGAATCAACCGAAGAGCATCTACGAATTATCATTGGACTGGCTCTAAAGAATTTTGGAAGAACCGATTCAATTGAGACTTGTTATAACTCTGTTCGGGGGCTAGTGGCTAATGCGACTAGGGCTAATATCAAACGAGTCTTATTCAAACAAATGGGTCTTGATATTTCTAATCCAACAGAATATTTAATTGGAATGGAAAAAATTGAAAAGCAATTAGTAGAGACAAATTTTCCAAAATTTAAAAACGAACTTACAAGACAAAAACTAACTGTAGAAACTACCTTTCATTTTAGCTCGGAAGTTTTTACTGTGAAAGTAAAGAATAATTTCATTTTGCTCCCACATGAATATCAACTCCATGCCAAGTCTGATTTCGAGAAGCCAAATAATACAGGATCGGATTCAGCCATCCGAGTCAAAGAAGTAATTGCCAACGGGCAAATAGCGCATACCCCCTCAAAGGTTGTATCTCTCAATCAATACAAAATGGATCAGCAGATTTTCAGTCATGTCTCTAACGAAGACACGAAGGAAACTATTTTCAAGCTAGACATTGTATTAAAAGATAAAAATACATTTAACACAGAAAACTTTGGAACGGAGATGAGTGCTCTCTTCAAAAGTTATAAAGAAAAATTTGACCAGGCATTCAAAGAAAATATCGGAAATGGATTTGATGAAAAGAATTACCTTACTGTTTCCAAAAATCTATCTGGAAGTTTAGGTGGGGGACTGCGTGGTCGTGGGGAATTTCATAACCTATACAATCGAATTCAAAATCTAGATGCACAATTGTTTAAAGAGCAACAACAATTACTCGCTAACTACGGGGAAAATGTTTTCAAGACAATTCAAGAAAAGTTAGCAAAGGCAAAAACTGAGTCAAGCGAGTATGTTGCGCATATACAAAAAGTAGGACAAGAAGTATTTGAAATAAACAAAAAACAAATTGAAGCATTTATACAAACAAGAGATGCAGAAATTGAAAAGCAAACTTCTGAGCAAATCGAAAAGCATAAAAAGAAACTCGAAGAATTTAATACTAACTTAGATAAGAGAATTGATAATCAAAGTGTTATTTTAAAAAGCCAGTTAACCCAACATCTAGATCATATGAGTAAAGCTAGCATTGATCTAATCGAGACTGCAAAGCAAGATATTACAAAGGCAAAAGAAGAATTGAAGGCTGACTTACAAAGTGAAATCAATATAGCCGAGTTAATGAAGCATGATATTTTTACAGAAATCAATTCAGAAAAAGAAATTCTCGAAAAGTCTCTTAAGATTGTAACAGAAGAAATTCGAAAGGTAGAAAAATTCAATACCAATCGAGATGTAATGGAAAACTTATCCAAGCAATCAGAAGAAGCCTTCTGGAAGATGTCTTCGAATATTGAAATCATCAAAGCAAAAGAAGAAAACATCAACACCTTCATGAATAATATCAATTTGCTTGAGACAGCTATTAAGAATACAGAACAAGAAATCAGAGAACTAGATCACGAAAAAACAGAATTCTTAACCGAAAAAGGAAAAGTAGTTCAAACGATTGATTCACGCATTAAGCAGATGGAAAAATTTGGAGACGAGATCAAACAAAAGCTAGTAGAGATCAATAGCTTCGAGCGCAAACTCAATGTTATCTCCGGTGCGTTAACAGAGCAAGTAAAAAAGACTAAGACTGTAGACGATCAATTAGTTAAGTTTACGAAAGAAGTTTCTACATTAGAGTCAAAAAGAGATGAACTCAGTCACTTCGTATCCCAAGTAGATCAAAAAGTTGCATTGATTAACAGTAAGACTGCTGATATTAAACTTCTTGAATCTAAGTTTAATAATATTGAAAGTATGATGATTGATCTTTCCGCTCGTCACAAGCAAATTGCGACAATGGAAGTTAGACTCGACGAAGTTAAGTCTAATATCGAAAAGCTCCTCGGACAAGCAGAAGAGAAGATGAATCAAATGAGTGCAATCGTTATCTCTGCTGATGCAAAGGGCAACGGAAGAGGTCGTCCTAAGAAATCTAATGGTAAGTATTCTGATATTGTTAAAGACATGAAGGAAAGCGTTCTTAACCTTAAAAAGAAAAAACTATCTAACCAAGAAATCGCATCAAGTCTTGACATAGACGAAGAAATGGTTTCTTTAATTTTAGGGATGCAATAAGCTCCAACGGAGCGCAATACCTTTCTGCATAGCCTGCAAGGGCTATGCAGTGTATTCCTATCTAAACTTCCTTCTTCTCTTCTACCGGTTTATCTTCGTTAGCCTTTACAGGTTCAACGGTTTCTTTTTTGTCTTCTTTTTTATCATCTCCAGTAATTGCTTTACTTCCTAGATAACCGCCCTGACTTGTGAGAAGCATGGTGTGTAGGGTTTCAGGAATTCCGGGAAGACCGTTTAACACATTGGCTTTGAATAGATAAAAGATATATACGATAATGGAAATGAGGGTAAAGCCGAGTAGCTGCAAGCGGGAGAGGCTAATTCCACCGTCTGGATCAGAAATTAAATCTTTTAGTTCCGGTTTGTGTTTTACAGTTCCTGTATCTTTCTTTTTTCTATCTAAATAACTAGAAGTTAAAAGTCCTCCGTAGCTAATACCCATTAGCCCGATGAGGGAAAAATTAAAATCAGGAAGCTCTGATTTGTCTAGGATAATTCCTGAACTAATCGCTACATAAAAATAACTTCCGATAAATACAATCGTCCAGGCAAAGGACTGAAAATTAGAAAGGCTATAAGAATTTGTCTTTGCATCTAATAAAATTTCATGAGTGAAATTTACTTTCTTTAAGACAAAGGCAATGCTTATTAGAAAAGAAGCTGTGACAAATATACTAAAACTTCCTGCAATCCATTTCCAATACGATTTAAGTAATACAAGATTCTCAGTTGTAGACGGACGGTAATTCGCCATTAGCTTGATAGACATTTTCTTTCCGAAAATCTTTTGGTTGAATTTATATCCATCGTATTCGCTTTTTAAATCATAAGCAGGAATTGTAAATTTTAGTTCTTGGATTCCTTTTTCGTTTTTTTGGGAGAGATAAAAAGGCAGTATCGTATACTTTTCCTTATCCCCATATTCATATACAGGGTCTTGGTCTTCGTCAATGATGTAAATGTAAATATTGTCTAGATTGTCCTGAAAGTTTTTGCCTCGAATTGTAATTGTCTCTCCAATGACTCCAGCGTTCGGAGTAATCTCAGTAATTAATGGTTGTTCGCCTGCATTTTCATTTCGATCAGGAATTGTATACGGAAACGTAGCGAGTAATTGGTATTTGTCGTCGTAGAGAGAAATGCATGTCGCACCGCTTTTATCGTTGATTGCAGAAATAATTTCATAGGAGAGAACAGATGAATCTTTTTTATGAAAGTAGCTTCCCGAAATTCTTCCTGCTTCATACGAGCCAATTTTTGTGATAAACTTTACCTTCTCAATGCTAGTAGCTCTTGGGTCATTGTTTTCTTTGGCTCTATCAAAATCAGTTCTATCCTTTTCCGTTTTAAAATCAATTAGACCTGGAAGGCTTTCTTTATTTTTTGCTTTGATTGCGATGTGAAATAAGTTTCTAGAAAAATCTTTTACATAAAAATCTTTGATAAAGAAATTACTTTCTACTTTTTCACAAGAGACATTTCGTTCAACGTCTTGTGCGAGCATGGGGCTAACAGAAATTAGGAAGGTTAAAAACAGGAATCGTATATTCATAAACACTAATTACATTTCCACTTGTAAAAAATCATCCTTAATTATAATCTGGAAGAAATTTTTTTAAAAGAGGTTTCTATGAAACAAGTATCCACCTTACTTATGAGCCTAAGCTTATTGACTGGCTCTCTACTTTTCGCACAGGAAGAAGATTCCTGCAAAGCATTTACCAATAAAAAACAATGCCATAAAGAAGGAAAATCAAAATGCACATGGCTTGAATCCAAAGAAATGTGCAAAAGCAAAGATGCAATAGCCAAGGAAAAAGAAGCCGAGAAAAATCTAAAACGTGCTAAGTCGGGAAGTGGGGATGAGTAGGTAATTGTTAATTGTTAATTGCGAGGAAACTCTTAGAACAAAAGCTCCAACGGAGCGAAATACCTTCTGCATAGCCTGCAAGGACTATGCAGGTAGTTATATAAGTTTGACAAAAACAAACTACCTTTCATCGTCTATCCATGAAACTCTTTCGACTATCGTTTTTCCTTGTTCTATTTTACAGTATCGAGTCAGGCATTATAGGAGTAGATACAGGTCTCAGACCTGTATCTACGCAAACAACAACGGATACCAATACCAACGTAGGGAACGGTTTGAAACCGTTCAGTTCAACGATTAATTAACAAAATCCCGCATCGCTTTCCTTGTAGGGATTAACAGTTATAAGGCGACGACTTCGCTGAAATATGCGGTAGGCGACAGCGAAGCAATTGAAGACTTGCTTCTAAGAACAGGTAAGTATGACAAGCTGATAAAGTTAAACGATAGTGGAAAGATTATTACCACCTATGATCCAAAGACAGATTCTTATAGCAGTAAAAACAATCCCACAATCAAACCAACCAAAGCCAATATCGAATCGACTTACAAAGAAGTTTTAGCGGATAATCCAGATATGCTACTCTTCTATTATTCAGGACATGGATTTATAGAAGGGGAGGGTGGAGAGAACTACATTGCACCGAAAGATGTAGATGTGAAGTTTGAAAAGAAGAAAGTCGGAAAGGAAGAAGTTAAAATTCCAGTTCCCTTAAATGGAATTTCTCTTAAGAAGATGGGAGTCGATGCGGCTAAGGTTAAAAAGGTTGTGTTCTTGATTGATGCTTGTCGTAGTCCTTTGCCCGAAGAGGAAGAAGCTGATGTAGCTCCAGCAAAAGATGCGGGGAAAAAAGAATTAGGAATTAACGAAAGTGATGGGGGGAAGGACACGAAGAGCACGAAGGAAGCAAAGAATGCGAAGACTGCTTCTTCTAAAGATGCCAAGATAGAAGAAGAGAAAGAAATCATTCGTAAAGCTAACTTTTTAAGAGAAGGGGAATTGCCTAGACGAGTTCTTGAAGCCGAAGGTATAACGATGTTAATCGGTGCTGCTCCTGAGGTGAGTAGCTTAGAAGATGAAGATTTTAAAAGTGGAATCTTTACTCATTTTCTAAAGAAAGCATTTAACGGTGGAGTCCAAGACGAAAACCAAGAAGAATACATCACCGAAGAAAATCTTTCGCGTTATATCGAAGACCGGTTCAAACACTACTACGAACTTCGTAAGAAAGAATCAGAATTAGCCGCAGAGCCAAAACTTTACAATCTGACGTTTGATCGTGGTAAGAAGGGGGAAATCCTGATTACCTACCACAGACCGATTGTAGGAGAGCAGAGAATTGACAAACCGGTTTATTTTGATGAAGTAAGAGAGCGAGAGGTAAATGGCAAACTAGTCTACAACGAAAAAGGAAAACGAGAAGACCTACGCTTTTTCGCAAAAGACAAACAACGCGACCAGTTCTATCCCGATAGCCTTAACGGTGTCCACAAAATGAAATACGCATTCGAAAACGACAACAAAGGCGAATTAAAAAAATTCGAAGCCAAACAATTCAATCTAGAAAACCAAGAAGTATTCCAATTTGGCACAAAGCTCATCCCCGACAAAGGCTGGGAATATCGTGGGGTGTATGATGTCGGTAATACGGTTGCTCATCGTAAGGACTTGATTAATCAAGTCCCTACGATGATGCAACCCGTCCATACGATAACGCAACCCCAAGATACTACGACCAACAAAATCCGATACGAACGCCAAATCTTTGATTTCAACGGAAACAATATCTTACAGGAATACTTTGATAACAAAGGACAATTATTAGAAATAGACGGAGTAGCGACAGTCGTAAGAGCCTGGGATTTCAACGGAGAAAAGACACTCGAAGAAACCTACGACAAAGACAAAAAGCTCATCGACAAAGACGGATTTGCCCGTTATACTGCCGTCTATAAATCAAAAGGAAATCCAATCTCCGAAAACTGGTATGGAAAGAACGGCGAGTATGCGAACAATAAGTCCGGCTATGCAAGGATACATTCTATCTACGACGAACAGGGGAGACTGACTAAAAAACTTTTCTATGACAAAGACAGCAAACTCGTTGGCGACAAATGGGGAGTAGCCACATATACTTATTCCTACAATCCAGACTGCATCCGATTCTATGAATCCCAACTCTTTGCAAAAGACGAAGAAGGAGACGAAGACCCAAACAAAGAACAATCCAGAACAGAATGGAAACTAGGAAAATACAGACTCTGTCTCGCCGAAGAAATCCACACAGACAAAGAAGGAAAACCCGCTGGAGATGAAAAAAAGATTTATAAAAAGCTAAGAACCTTCAACACAAAAGGCTTCCTAGTCTCCGAAGAAAACTACCGCCCCGATGACGAGAGACGACACCTAGAAAACGGAGTGGCTAAGGTAGTGTATTCGCACGATGAAGAGGGAAATATTATTTCCAAAAAGAATTTCGGTGAATACGTAGATCCAAATACCAAAGAGCCAACACCAGTCTCCGATGGAAACGGAGTGCATGAATATAGATATACGTATTTAGAATACTATAAAGATGGAACTCCGCTTTTAAACGAATGCATGTATCATCGAAAAGATAAAGGAATTCTAATAGAGCCTTACGGCTGTGCGTTGAAGATAGAACACTTTGGAATCAATGGCAAGCCAATTGAGGATAAGCGGGATGTGTTTAGGACTAATATTTATTATACGGGTGCTTATCAGGTGGAAGCGAATAGGCATTATTATTCCATAAATAGTAAATGGTTATCGGTAGAAAAGAAATCACAAACTTATAATCCCTTTGGAAGCAAAACTTTAGATGCAGGATACGAAACGAAAAAGGAAAAAGAATTTCTTGTTTGGAAAGAAGAATATAAATATGATGAAAGAAATAATATGATTTTATTGGCTTACTACGAAACGAAAGAAGGAAAAGAATATCTTGTTTGGAAAGAAGAATATAAATGTGACGAAAAAAAAAACATTATTCTACGTAAAAGATACCAAAATAAAGACGGAAAAGAAGTTCGAAAATATGAGTATAAATATGATGAAAAAAATAACATGATTCTATTTGCTTACTACGAAACGAAAGATGCAAAAGAAGTTCCTGTAAGTAAAGAAGAGTATCAATACGACGAGAATAATAATAAGACTTTATCTGTATATTATGAAATCAAAGGCGGAAAAGAAGTCTCCGTCAGTAAAAAAGAATATAAATATGACGGGATAAATAAGAAGATTTTATTCGTAGACTATGAAATGGAAGAAGGAAAGGAAATTCTTAATAGCAAGGAAGAATATAAATACGACGAGAGAAATAACATGATTCTGCGTGCAATGTATGAGAATAAAGACGGAAAAGAAGTTCTTAATAGCAAGGAAGAATTTCAATACGATGAGAGAAATAACATGATTTTGGGTGCAATATATGAAAAGAAAGAAGGAAAAGAAGTTCTCGTTATGAAATCCGAATATAAATACGACGAGAGAAATAACATGATTATATGCATACTACGTAAACAAAGAAGGCAAAGAAGTTCTTATTTGGAAGACAGAATATAAATTTGGTAATGGTAACAACAAGGTTTTATATGCATATTATGAAACGAAAGAAGGAAAGGAAATTCTTGTTAAGAGATCTGAATATAAATACGACGAAAGAGATAACAAGACTTTAGAAGAATTCTATGAAACGAAAGAAGGAAAAGAAGTTCTTGTTGAGAAAACAGAATATAAGTATGACAAAAAAAATAATAAAATTCTAGAAGCAAAATATGAAAGAAAAGGAGGAGAGTTGGTTCCTAGTTATAAAAACAGTTTTGATTATAGATCGGATGTTTTCGCAGGCGCGGTGAGTCATTATAAGCCACAAATCAATGAAACGGAAGCACGTTTTGTAAAGACAAGATACAGCAAAGACCCCAAAGACGAATCCGAAAAAAAATCTCTCAACCAAAAACTAGAAGACCTCAAAAAAGAATTCGAATCTAAAAAGAAAAATACACTCTCACGGAAGAAAAGTTTGGCGAAAACGAAAAGCTTGAGTCTGCTTCCTACAAGCTACTCTTCTTTAACCCCCGCGGTCCTGCTGAGAAGCGTCTAATGCGTGTTGACCTCGATCAGTTCTATCGTCCTGTGAAGGTGGGGTTTGAGGAGAAATAATACCAAACCAACCGAATCGTATTTGTTTCATCTAACCGAAATTACCCCCCAAGACTTCACAAGGCAGGGGTGACTCTTTATTAATCTCGTTTATAATAAACGGAAAGAGGACTTTTTAGTTTAGAATTTGCAAGTAGTAGAATACTTTCGGCAAATACTAATTAGTCACATCTTTCCTCTTAGGAAAGGGGTTTTAAGCGTAAAGAATTCGGCAATAACGGAAAAGTTGGGGATAGGTAGAATTCGACAACAACAGAAATATTTGCCTGGAAAAATAAAAGCTCCAACGGAGCGCAATACCGCCTGCATAGCCTGCAAGGACTATGCAGATTGTTTATAAAAGTTTAATTCAATCCCCGTAAGGGTTCTTAAACTTATACAATATCCATGCAAATAAAGCAAGTGAGATGGTAGAAAAAATTCCGAGCAGGATAATTAGATAAGGGCGGATGAGGTTAATCCTTAGTATGTTCGGCTTGTAGACTAATGTGATTTTCTTAGTTCCCGGAATGATTAGTTTTGCCAGGCTATAAGAGTCGTAGATATTGAGAGGAATTTCTTCGCCTTCCATGATTTCTATTTGTAAAGGGAATAGGGTGCTTGTGGTGGCGATAAAATTGTCTAGTTCATTGGCAAATATCATTATTCCGTCAATCATTGGTTTACCATGATTATCCGCTAAACACGTAGTTGTGACGAGGTAGTGTTTTTCATTGAAGAATATGATATTATTACTTACACCTTCTTTTCCACTTTGCAGGCTAAATAGATGAGCGATTAGTTTTCTTTCGGGCATTCTCTTTTGTCCGGAGCCTTCGCTCCATTTGGTTATAAAATCTTCGTTTGGATTTAAGTAGATTGCGAAGAAATCAAATTGTTTATCAATGCTTGGATCGAGTTGGAAATTTAGATAGGCTTTGTCATTTTTCTTTGTTTTGATTAAATCCCAGACATCAGGCCAGTAGGCATAGCTTCTGACCTGGCTCAGATGTAATTTCCAGGTTTCTTGGAAGGAAGCGTCTATTCCTTTTACATATTCCTTTTTGCGCTCTATCTCTAATCGTTCAGCGAGTAGATTTCCGATTATTTTTTCTAGACTAATCGATGTGGTTAATAGGCAGAAGGCGAATAAGAAAAAATAGGTTTTGTATTGGTTTTCTTCTATTTTGAGACGAATAGTTGTTACAAATGCGCTAGTGTTCATAGGGTTACTCTTTTTTTAGAGATTCTATTCAATGTAAAACTCGTGACTAAAACAACTTAGCCCGTATATAAACATTGACCTAAGGAACTTTTCTGTGTTTTTAGTCTAAGTCAAGGGATTATTCGGTGAATCGTAAAAATTTTTTAAGTCTAAGTGCTATGGCTTTCTCTATGGCTGCTCTTTCAGGGAAATGCAATCCGTTATTTGGTCTACCCAGAAATGAATACGCGGGAAAGTTTACTGGTGATAATTTTTCTACAGCCCATAAGCTTCTCTGGAAAATTGATGAGAAAGACTTTCAGGATTTAAAATCAGAAGCGGAATTTGATTTAATTGTTGTAGGTGGGGGCTTGTCCGGATTATCCGCCGGTTACCTGTCTAACGCGGAAAGGGTTCTAATCTTAGAGCAGGCGGCAAGCTTTGGTGGAAATGCAAAATCGCAAACTTGGGGTGATGTTCGATACTCAATTGGCTCTGCTTATATCACTGAGCTTTCTAATACCGATCCGATTTATAAGTTTTATATTTCCCTGGGGCTTGATAAGCACTGGAAAAAAATCGGCGAAGAGGATGAAATTTATTTTCATCCCAAAGGAGTTTATCGAAAGCTACAGGGCATAGATGATGTTCAGTTAAAAAAGCTTCCCGAAATTATGAAGAAATACACAGGCTCTCTTTTTCCTGAACTTCCCTTTAGTGGTAATTCGATATTAACCAGAAAAGTATTTGAAAGCCTGGATGACTTTTCTTTAATTGATATTTTAAGAAGAGAGTTTAATGCCAATTTGTCTCCAGACTTGCTTTCCTATTTACAAGCCTATGCGAGGGCTTCATTTGCTTCCCGTGCAGAAGATCTTTCTGGATACGCAATGTTAAACTTTCTAAGTCCCGAATTTGAAACGAGTATTTATTGTTATCCCGGTGGCAATAGTTTTATGGCGCGCGTGATGGAAGAGAAATTGATTGAGCGAAAGTATAATCTTAAAGCTTCAAATCCTGTTCTATCTGTAAAGAATACTTCAGAAGGAGTAGAGGTTATTTCCTATGATATTTCTAATCATCGTTATGCGAAATACAAAGCTAAAAAGGCAATCATTGCCTCGCAGAAGTTTGTTGCCAAGAGAATTGTAAAAGATATTTCCATTGATCAAAGAAATGCAATGGATTCGCTTAAGTATAAGACTTATTTCGTTGCTAATATTCTCTTGAAGAATCGTCCCAAGCAAAGTTGGTATGATTCCTATTTTTTAACTTCTAATGATAACTGGGCGAGTGATGTTGTAATGGCTGATTATCCGATTTCCCCTGAAAAAAGAAAAGAGTATTCCGTTCTTACCGCCTACATGCCATATACCTCTGATACGAAGAGATCAGAAGTTTTATCTAAATCAGCAAGTCCTGAACTAGAAAAAAAATATTTTACAGAGTTGAGTGATATGATAACAACGGAAATCTCTCAATTGCAAGACAAATATGGATTTGCCGCTAAAGACATTTACGATATCAACTTAACTAGATGGGGTCATGCGTTAATTTTTTCAGGAAAGGGAATGTTTTCGCGAAATATTTTTGAGAAAGCATCTGCATCAGTGGATAATATCCATTTTGCGAATCAGGATAGAATAGGCACACCCTCCGTCGAATCGGCATTTACCGCATCGATGCTTGCTTTAAAAGAAGCAGGGATGCTGCAGAAAGCATTTACCACAGATGAACACGGATGAACACGGATGGGTTTTATTGCAGTCATTTCGAACATCGTTATACGATTCAGCTTGGCGCTCGATGGAAATGGTTATGTGAGAAATCTATCTTGCTTAGAACGAGAGTATGCGAACGGAGGACGATGAAGATGTTCGATGTGGGAGAAAAACCATGACAAAAGAAGAGGCTAGAATTTTTCAGAAGAAAAGAATATTAGAAATTAAAGATCGAAATTTAAAAGAAGATTTGATTCGGAGAAAATTGATAAATCGTTTAGCTGGAAACAAAAAAGTAATTTGTTATCGAGCAGATAAATGGGAAGTCGATTTGGATTTGGTTTGGAAGAGTCTCGAATTGGAAGGAATTGATTTTTACTTTCCGCGTGTGATTTCTAAATCAGAAAGGCTTATGGAATTTGTAAAACCGACAGAATGGAAAACAGGAAGTTATGGAATGCAAGAGCCAGTGGGAGATGATTTGCTAATTCCTGAGGAGGCAGATGTTTCCATCATTCCCGCACTCGGGTTTCATAAAGAAGGTTTTCGATTGGGAAGAGGAGCTGGATTTTACGACGGGGCGTATGCAAGTGTAAATCCTAAAAAAATGATAGGAATTGGCTTTTCGGAACTTTTTTCGATTGATTTTCCCTATAGTGATTATGATATTCGAGTGGGCGAGCTTATCACTGATACAGATGTTTTATTTTTCTAGACTAACTGTAATGTTTGACCGATAATTAAAGAAGCCTAGGCTTTAGAAGGATTTGCATTTTCAATGGAACAAACAGAAATAATTCAATCAGAAGAAGTAATCCAGTTCTTATCTTTTTCTGTCTCAAATGAAATTTTTGGTATAGAACTAGTGCATGTTCACGAAATTTTGCGCCCGGTTTTTATTACGCGCATTCCGAATGTGGAAGACTATATCTTAGGTGTCGTCAATCTTCGCGGCGAAATTATTCCCATCGTTGACTTAAAGAAAAAGTTCGAGCAAGGTTTTGTTGAAATTAACAAGAACACTCGTATTGTGGTCTTAGAAAACAATGGAAAGCGTTTTGGCTTAGTCGTTGAAGAAGTGAAGCAAGTTATAAAAATTGTAAAAAGTTCCGTTAGTGGCATCAATAATCATATGTCCTCGTCTTTTAATAACATGATTGATTTTGTTGGTAGAAGCGGTGAAACCATTGTATTGATTGTAGAATTAAAAAAATTAATCAGTTTTGAATAATCAGGAGCGAAAAATTGTCCGGCATTTTAGGTGAATATACAGAAATTTTTCTCGAAGAATCGGAAGACCAGATTGAAGAGTTGAATGCTAATCTCCTGCGACTCGAAACCGATCATAACAATCCCGAAATTATAAATGATATTTTTCGCGCAGCTCACTCTTTAAAGAGCTCTGCTGCTTTCGTAGGATTATACAATCTTTCAGATCTTTCTCATAAGATGGAAAACCTTCTTCAAAAAATTAGAGAAGGTAAACTATCTATCAATGTCAATCTAGTGAATCTCTTATTCGAATGCTTTGACTTAATCAAAGAAGTAATTGATGCAGTGGGTCGAGGTGAAAAAAAAGATAATTCCTATTCAGAAATGATTGGAAAGCTTGAATCCTACGAAAAGTCACAGGAAGCCCAGGGCGGTCAAGTGATTTCATCTGGTGCAAGGCAATCTATTCAAACAAAGGAAGAACCAGTCGCTGTTATCCCTGAGCCTGTAACTACAGTTGCTAATGTATCTTCGTCGTCATTAAGTTCAGACCCTCATGTTCCACTTAAATTAGAGGAAGATGAATTAAGAGAACTAGAAGAAGAATTAAAAATCAGAAATGCCAAGGCTTATGATGTGAGAGTAGCTCTTAAGAGTGATACTCCGATGAAAGGCTTACGGTTTACACTGATTCTTCAGAACTTAAAGCTAAACGCTGTTATCTACAAATCTGTTCCTGATGTAGAATCTCTTGAAAGAGGAATCGATCAAAATTTTATCAACTTTATTTTGATTACGCAAATCTCGGATGAAGAAATTCACAAACTCATCATGGTGGACATGGTGGAATACATTGATATTTCGCTTCGAAATATCCAAGCCCCTGTTTCTACAACGCAAGATAAGACCGAGAAAATAACGCAAGAAGCTAAGAGAGAAAGAACTGCAATTCAAGAAAAGGAATCAGACAAAGCACTTACTAAAAGTATAAAAGTTTCCTCTGAAAAATTAGATCAACTCATGAACAATGTGGGCGAGCTTGTGATTACAAATTCGGGCTTCCAAAAAATCTATGATGATTTAGTTCGTAATTTTGGAGATGATACTATCTTCTCTGAATTGAAAAGTAAAATTGATCAGATCAATCGGATTTCAAAAGATTTACAATCTGGAATTATGAATACTCGAATGGTTCCGATTGGATCTGTATTTAACAGATTTTCTCGCTTGGTTCGAGATTTATCAATGGAGACAGGAAAGAAAGTTCATCTCAACTTAATGGGAGAGAACACAGAACTAGATAAGAAAGTTGTTGATATGATTGGGGAGCCGATGCTTCACCTGATTCGAAATTCTATTGATCATGGAATAGAGACTCCTGCTGAGCGAGCAAAGGCTGGTAAACCCGAATATGGAACTGTTGAACTAAACGCATACCAAGGTGGAAACAACATCATGGTAGAAATCAAAGACGATGGAAAAGGACTTAATAAGAGTAGAATTCTGAAAAAAGCGATTGAGAATAATCTAATCTCTGCTTCGGATGCTCAGAATTTAGCAGACAACGAAGTATACCAGTTCATATTTGCTGCCGGATTTTCTACTGCTGCTGAAGTAACTGATATTTCCGGACGTGGTGTTGGAATGAATGTTGTTAATAAACTCATTCAGGATTTTAAAGGTAAAATTTTAATCAATACTACGGAAGGGTTTGGAACATCGTTTACTCTTTGTTTTCCGCAAGCGTTAGCCATTATCCCTTCGATTCTTGTTTCTATGGAAGAAGAGATTTATGCATTTCCTTTGTCCGAAGTATTTGAGACCATTCGAATTAAAAAGGATCAAATCAATACTCTTGAAGGGCATGAGATCATTAACCTTCGCGGGGAAGTGTTGCCTATTTACCGCTTGAATAAAATTATCGGGCTTGCAGATAAGCTTGATATGGAAGAAGCGCCTGTAGTGATTGTAAATTATAATTCTAGAAAGTTGGGTTTTATTGTCGATGAGCTAATCGGTAAACATGAGACTGTAATTAAAACTCTCGAAAAGAATTATAAAAATATCAAAGGTCTAACCGGTGCATCTATCATGGGTGATGGGACTATTATTCTCGTCTTAGATATTGGTGGACTCATTGATATAACGACAGCTTCTTCTGTATCTTCTTCGCACTTAGTAGGCAAAGAAATGATGCGGCTGAATACGAGTAGATCTATCGATGTAAATACATCGAATGTGATATTTAAAACGCAAAGCTCGACGAACCTTTTCAATAATAGTTTACTTGGTTTACAATTAGTAGATAAAACTAAGAGGAAGAAAGATAAATCAGAGCGAAAAAAAGTTGTATATGAGCCGGAGCAAATTACACGGGTTGCAGAAGTTTCCGAGCCTCCTTCTGAGGAAATAACACCTGTTCAACCTACTAAACCAGAGGAAATTAAAAAGGAAAATCAATATTTAATAGTGCCAGAGACAAATCTCCCGGAAAAGAAAAATATGAATGTGGAACAGAAGCAAGTTAGTAATAGTGTGAATATTGAAAATTTAGCAGACTCTTCAGAAGATGATCATGTAAAGGCGAGAGAATTACTAAAAGGTTTTTCTGACCAAACAAAGAAGCGAGTAGAGCAGCTAATTCCAGATAGACCGATTAATGAGATGCTCAGCAAGGAAGAAATTCGTAAATTAGAATCAGTAGTTAATACTGGAATGATGAATGCAGGTCTTGTTCTATCTCAATTGGTTGGCTCGAATGTGGAATTGTTTATGCCAGAGATTATGCTTACAGATAAGGACGAACTTGTAAATGAGGTCAGAGATTCAAATGAGCATTTCTTTGGAATGAAAGTAAGAATGAACGGAGATTTAAACGGAAATCTTTTAATGATTTTCTCGGAAGCACGCGGAAAAGAACTAGCAGGCAAGTTATTAAAAGAAAACGAAACATCGGATTTGGCGAAGAAGCTTTCTGATGATTCTCTTTCTGTTTTAATGGAAATTTCTAATATTGTTTGCTCAAGTGTAATGAATTCGCTTTCCAACAAAGCTAAGGCACAGATAATGCCTTCTGTTCCTGAGCTAGTTACTGGAAATTTCAAAGAAGTATTGGATGTAGTGAAGCCAGAAAAGACAAAGTTCTTAAGCATGAATACTGAGTTTATTTATGAAGGTGATAATTTAATTGGAAACTTATTGTTCTTACCGGACTTTGATGAGCTAGTTAAGTTAATATCTAGATTGGCTTAAGTAATGAAAGGAAGTTCAGTTGAATAGTGTAGATTTTAGCAGAAAAATTAGAGCAATTGTAATTGATGACTCTGCATTAGTTCGAAGCATTTTAACTGACCTCCTTCAATCGGATGGGACAATTGAAGTAATTGCAACTGGTAAAACTGGTTTAGAATGTGTTCAGTTGGCTGAAAAACTTTTGCCAGATGTAATTACACTAGATATAGAGATGCCGGTAATGGATGGCTTAACTGCACTTGAGAATTTGAGTAAAAAAAATATTAGAGTTGCAGTTATAATGCTTTCTGTATTAACTCAACATGGAGCGAAAGCAACGTTTCAAGCATTAGAGTTAGGTGCCATTGATTTTGTGCCAAAGCCTTCGAGTGCTATGCAAATGGATCTACAAGAGATTGGTTCGATCCTAAAAGCTAAAATACTAGGTTATTTTGATCATGAAGTAAAGCGAAAAGCCCCTAGAGTAAAAGTTAAAGTTGGAAATTTTCCAGAAAAGAAACATGTGCCCATTCGAGCTGTTGCTATTGGAACTTCAACAGGTGGTCCGAATGCGTTACATAGTCTTTTTAAGCAGATACCGGCGGATTTTCAGCGTCCAATTTTTGTAGTGCAGCATATGCCAGCAGGATTTACAAAGGCTTTTGCTGAAAGATTGGATGAATTTAGTAAGATCAAAGTAAAAGAAGCGGAAAATGGGGAAAATGTAGTTTCGGGCACTGCCTATATTGCTCCTGGAAATTATCATATGAAAATTCAAAGAAAAGATCAAACTGTTTCTATTGAATTGGAACAAGGACCCTTAGTAAATGGACATAGACCATCAGTTGATGTAACATTTGACAGTTTAAGGGCTTGTTATGGTAATGCATTAGTGGGAGTAATTATGACGGGTATGGGAAAGGACGGAGCGGATTCTATAAAAAGAGTCAAAGAAGTAGGAGGGGTTACATTGGCACAAGACGAAAAAACATCTGTGATTTATGGAATGAACAGGCAGGCGATTGAAGGCGGTGGGATTGATCAAGTTCTTCCATTGGCGGAAATTGTTCCTAATATTATACGTATTATTAAAGAAAGAGGAAATTAAAATGGCCAAGATTTTGGTTGTGGATGACGCTAAATTTATGCGAACCCTAGTAAAGGATGCCTTGACAGCAGTAGGTCATACCATTGTTGGAGAAGCGGAAAATGGGAATATTGCGATAGAGCAATATAAACTCTTACGTCCGGATCTTGTTACTATGGATATAACGATGAGAGAGAAAGATGGTATTGTTGCTACCGGAGAAATTATTAAAATGGATCCAAAGGCAAAGGTCATTATGGTAACTGCTCTTGGTCAAGAAGATTTATTAGCGAAAGCTATTAAGATGGGAGTTAAAGACTTTGTAGTAAAGCCATTCCCACCAGAGAGATTACAGCAGGCGGTAGCTAAGGCGCTTGGAATTTAGAAATTGAATCAATGGAAGTTACAGATGCACAAGAAGAAAAAGATTCTCTTCCATTTACAATCCGATGGAGTAATCCAGAAGGGGGTTATTCCGAAGGTCCTCTCTCACTTTTATGGAGTCTAATCGAAAGTTATAAAGTAGATATCTTTGATGTTTCGCTTTCTAAAATTACGGAAGACTTCATTCAATTCATAAAGCTATCTAAGACAATCTCCATAGAACTTAGCACTGAATTCATCAAAATGGCGGCTAATCTCGTTTATCTCAAGTCCAAGTCGCTATTACCAAATCCTGGCTTTGAAGAAATTGAAACGGATACAAAGCTTCCAAAGGAATTAGTAGAAAAACTTTTAGAACATAAGAAGTTTCAATTGGCGGGCAGAAAGTTAGGTGAGATAGATGAAATTAGTGCAGGAGTATTCAGAAGAGAATCAAATCAAATATTAATCGATTTTCCGACCGATGAAAATTGGTTAGATTTAGATTTACTTGATCTTATTTCTGCATTTAATAATATTCTTGAGACAAGAGCGGTTAATGAAGAAATCCCCAATTTATTAGTAGCGGATCAAGATTATTCTATTGATACAAAAATTAAGACGATAGAAGAGCTATTAGATAAAAGAAGAGAAATTGATTTTTCTGATATATTTGATTCTACTGAACCGGATACATATGATGTCGTCTTTTCTTTTCTAGCGCTTTTAGAGATTGTTAAATTAAAAAAAGTTGGAATTAAGCAACATAAAATGTTTGGAAATATCAAAATATATTTGGTCAGTTGATATTGGAAAATAATCAAAATACAAGAGAATATAACAAGGGTTTAATCGAGGCATTGATTTTTCTTTCGGGGGAACCTGTAAAGCTAGCCAGCCTTGCTGATTCAATTAAACTGGAAAAAGCATTCGTCAGAGAACTACTCGATGAACTAATACTTGATTATTCTGAAAAGAACGGTGGATTTCTACTAAAAGAAATTGCTGGAGGCTATCAGTTCTTAACCAACGAAGTATACTATAAAATCTTAGGCAATATTTTTAAAGAAAAAAAAAGAGAGACACTTTCTCGTGGAACTCTTGATACATTAGCCATTATCTCCTACAAACAACCAATTACTCTTCCTGAGATTGACGAAATACGCGGAGTATCCTCTCGTAACATGGTATCTACTCTGATTGCTAAAAAGTTAGTAAAAGCGGTAGGTCAAAAAGAAGTTCCCGGTAGACCTACCTTATACGGAACTACGAATGAATTTTTAATTCATTTTGGACTCAATAAACTTTCTGATTTACCAATGCCTGTCGAAGTGAAAGAATTAAAGTTTGAAGATTTAGATGACCTAAAGCCTGAAAAGGAAGAAATATTCGATGAATGAAGACCTATCAAATTTACGATCTAGAATAGATGAACTTGATACAGAGATTGTAAATAAAATTCAAGAACGAGCTGCTATTGCCAGTAAAATTGGCGAAGTGAAGAGAGCAAAGGGAGAAGAAATATTTCGTCCTGATAGAGAGAAGGATGTGTATAAGAAGGTAACAAAGAATAACCTCGGACCTCTTCCCGATCAAGCATTAATTTCTATTTACCGCGAAATCATGTCAGGCTCTATAGCAATCGAGAAGGCTTTAGATGTTGGCTATCTTGGACCGGAAGGATCTTTTTCCAATCAAGCAACTAGAGAAAGATTTGGAGCATCTATTAAATCGACTCCCTTTTCCTCTATTCCTGAAGTCTTTAAGGCGGTAGAAGCTAGAAAATGTGATTATGGTGTTGTCCCGATTGAGAATTCTACGGAAGGTCTTGTCAACTCTACACTTGATATGTTTCTAAATTCGGAATTATTAATCTATTCTGAAATATACATGAGAATCTCAATTCATCTTTTAGGATTCGAGACTGATTTATCAAAGATTAAAACGTTATACGGAATACGCATTGCCAATTCACAATGTAAGAACTGGATTTCTGCTAATTTGCCTAATGTGGAAATAATTGAAACTTCTTCGACTACCAAAGCAGCCATGATGGTTGCAGAAAAAAAAGAAGGCGTAGCAATTGCTTCTAAAATCGCTGCTGACATTTATGGATTAAATGTTGTACGTGAGTCTATTGAAGATTTGCCGAACAATACTACAAGATTTCTTATCATAGGTAAGTCTCAGTGTCTTCCTACGGGAAATGATAAAACCTCGATTGTATTCTCAGTAGCTGATAAGCCCGGCTCACTTTACACTGCACTGAAACCTTTCTTTGAGAATAATATTAATTTGACGAAAGTAGAGTCTAGACCGACAAGAAGAAATTCATGGGAGTATAACTTCTTCATTGATTTCAACGGTCATGAGAAAGATGAAATTATTAGTAAAGTCTTAGGTGATTTAAAAGAGAAAGCAACCTTCTTACGTATCCTAGGATCTTATCCTGCGACAGAGCCTTTGCTTTGAACTCACCATTTAATAAAATATTAATCTATGGGTTGGGGCTAATGGGTGCTTCTCTTTCTTTAGCCATTCGAAAGAAAGAACTTAGCTGTGAGGTAATTGGCGTTGTCCGCTCTGAGAAAAGTCGTTTAGAAGGAATGAGCCAGAAGATTGCGGATAGGATTTTTTTAGAAGAAGATTTTTTAAAATCAAATTCATGGAATGAATATGATTTAGTTATTTTTTCCTTACCGGTTGATTTAACATGCGATAAGATTGATTTGATTCCTGAAAATTATAAAGGCTTTATTACCGATCTAGGCTCTACTAAAAAATTCATTATAGATAAAGTAGAATCCAAATTTAAAGCAGGGCATAATTACTATTCGTCCCATCCAATGACTGGCTCCGAACAATCAGGGATGAGTTACGCAAAAGCTGATTTATATGAAAATCGTCTTTGTATTTTGACTGAACCAAAAGGAACTTCCAGGGACGCAATTCAAAAGATGACTCATTTCTGGAAGATGATTGGATCTATAACAATAGAGATGAGTGCTACAGAGCATGATGAAATTCTTTCTTATCTTTCGCATACTCCGCATATATTGTCTTCCATTTTAGTAAATTGGGCATATCAAAATGAAAAGGTAAAATACTATACTGAAAAATCTCCTATTCCTATAACCGGGGGAGGCTTCCGAGACATGACTAGAATTGCTGGCTCGAATCCAGAAATGTGGAATGCAATTATTAATACGAATAAAAATTCAATACACGATTCTTTATTAGAGTTTAGAAAGGAAATAGATTGTCTGATTCAATCGCTAGAATCTGTTGATGAAAAGTCAGACCAAGAGTTTTGGAAGAAATATTTTTTAAAGTCGAAAGAGTCGAGAAGCCAAATCTTTAAGATAAACCAATAAAACAGTTGCGAATTCCGTAATTCCTAAAAAACTGGCAGCATACGTCTAAGGGCCTATAGCTCAGTTGGTTAGAGCGGCAGACTCATAATCTGCGGGTCGAAGGTTCGAGTCCTTCTGGGCCCATACATGTATTTTTTTGTTATCAAGTGAATTGAAATTGAAAAGTAAGATTTCGATAGATTCGGTCTCAAATTTCAAACTTTTAAAAAAAAATCCAATTATCCTATTGATTCCTGCGCGAATGGTAAATGCCCCACTTGTCTAAAGATTCGAATTGCAAATAAAACTTAATCCCAATCCTATCGCTAAAGCTATGCATTCTTGGAACTTAAAAAAAATACAACAAACGATTTTGTTTTTTCTTCTAATTTTCATTCTTACAATTTTACCCGGTTGTCTTTTTCAAGAAAGAAAGAAGACAAACAGCAAACTGCATGGGAAGAAAACGCAAACTGAATTCTTGACTCCAGAGAAAGCTTTGCAAAAAGCTAAGACAGTAAATGAAGAGATTTTTTCCAAGCAAGATATATCGGATGCTAGAAGTGTTACTGTAAAAGACTTACTAGACCAATTAAGAATTAAAAAAGATGAATATTGCAGTAATAAGATAAATGATCTAGATGATTTTCCGGTTGATCCGGCGAATATGTGTTGTGATCTAAATTTTATGAATATCGATCCACGAAAGGGAAAGATTCATTATGGTTTTGATATTCCATTAGGAATTGGAACTTCGCTGAAATGTCCTGATAAAGAAGATTGTCTTGTGGTTCGAGTGTATCCTGAATGGGTAACAAGGGATGGAGTGCCCAAACAAACCATTTACGGCGAATCGTTGTTAGTCTACTTTAAGAAGGCAGGCTACTTTGGATTTTACGCTCATTTAAAAAAAGTATTCGGTAGACAGGGACGCATTTTTAATTATAAAGAAGTAATGGCTCTTTCCGGCAATAGCGGGAGCTTATCTACTGGGGCGCATTTGCATTTTACTATTTTTAGAAATCAAGATTGTTCTAATGGAGTCTTTGATGAGAAGATGCGTCTGGCTGTCTTAGATACAATCGAAGAGATTAAAGTATTCGAAGCAAAAGAAAAAGGAATAGATCCTTCTTCTTTAAGCTTAGAAGAAAGAGGGGCAGCCGAAGTTCTAAAACGATGTAAGGTTAATCTCAGCCAAGAGGCGAACCGTGCTTGTATCGTAAGAAATTTTCCGCGCGATTTTATTGATCCATTAGAAGTGACATCTGATCATACCATTCAAAAGCTGGTTTTAGAAATCAACCCCAAGCGTATGAGAGACAGGGATGTATTAAGACTATTTTCTTATCATCAAAAAGTAAGAAACAATTCAGGAATTCATTCAGACATTTTAAAAGTAGGGGAAACAATTCCGACTAACGCTACCGATCTAAGAGAACTCTTGCGAGATGTAAATATCTTAGGAGAGGAGATGTAAGGTGTTAAAATATAGGTCCTTCTATTTCGACTGTTGCTGTGTCTAATCCTGCTTTGCCGCCAATTACTTCAATTTGTTTCGTTGGTTGTTGGATATGAAAGATCACTTTAAAAACGGAATGATTGTAACTTCGAAAGAGTTCTAAAACTGTAATTGTCTCGCCTTCTGCTATTAAGATTGGAAATTCAAAACTTGAAATAAGGTATTGTAGGTCATGTTTGAGCGGAAGATTTATTTTCTTAATTGGTTTCATTGTAAACTTATAAAGCTTATCGTCTTCTGCTTCTTTTTTTTCCGTATAGATTCCGCTGTTTTCTTCGAATAGATAGGCGTTCTCTTTCAAGAAAAATTCGTGAGGTATATACTTATAGTGCAGAGTTTTAATTTCAGGAAAAGGAAATTCTTTTAGTGGATTAATATGATAGAAAAGAAATCCAATGCTTAAGACTAGAGCAGGAATTTGTATTTTGATTGGCTTAATGAATAGAAGTAAAAGACCACTGAGTCCAATGATTGGATTTTGTGTTTTAAGTAGTGAGTAAGAAATAATCTTAATTTCCCCGAAAGTAATTTCCTCGAATCCAAATAAAAGAAAGAAAATATAGGGAGATAGAAGGACAGATAATAGGGGGGCATAAAAATCGAAAGATTTCTTAGTTACGTAGACAACTATCCCAATTACAACCAACAGAGCAAGAATTGTATAGCCGTTGAAGTAAATTGATTTGCATAGAAACAGTTTTGTATCGAAGCGAGAACTCAGATAAAACAAAGAATAGAATGAAAGCGAGAAACCTAGGAAGACGGGAATTTTTTTAAGTTTGTCTATGAGCCTTTTATTTTGAAAAGAAAATAGATTCCAGAAGAGGCATGTAAAAATACCCAGATTGAAAGAAAATGAAATAGCTTCGAGTAACATATTTAACCGAAATTTGTTTAATGACCATATTATTTTGGCTTTAAAAAAAACTAACTACAATAATATTGTATTTAATGGACTTGATAGAAGTAAAAATTTCCGATATCACTCTTACAAATGTTGGGTTTGCCGTTTTTTTGAAGCCAAAAGAAGAAACCGCTGACTCTAAAGTTGTCCCGATTTTTATCGGTCCTCTTGAAACACATGCAATTACAAGTGTTTTAGACGGAATCACCCCACCTAGACCGATGACACATGATCTGATCATGATGTTTATTCCTGTTCTTGGAGCGCAGGTTATTAAAGTTACCATTGACGAAATTATTGACAATACTTTCTACGCAAAAATTTCCATTCGCAAAGATGAAGAAATCTTTCTAATTGATGCAAGACCTTCCGACTCGATTGCGATTGCACTTCGAGCAGAGGCTCCGATTTTTATTACGCAAAGCGTTCTCGATGAGGCGGGTGTAGTTATGAAAGGGGGAGAAATTCCTTCCGAGTCAGGTCTAGATGAGCTTACACCAGTTGAGCCAGTTCCAAGAACCCAACTTCAAATTTTAGAAGAGTCTCTTTCTGTTGCAATAAAGAATGAGGACTACGAATCCGCTGCTCGAATTCGAGATCAGATAAAGAAGATTATCGGAAATTCTTAATCCAAATTCCTTACTTGCTCTTTTGCTTAACTTGTTTATATAGGTCTAAAAGTTTCCAATCTTCTGGAGAAAATTCCGTGCTTGTAAGAATGAGTTCTTTGTTATTGTTTTCATAGATAATATAATCGCGAGCGACTACCCAGAATTTGTCGGCGATTACTGGATAGACTCTTTTCTTGATTGACGTTCCCCATTTATAAATGCTTCCTGATTTGCCGGAAATAAATTCATTTGCCTTGGTAGTTGGGAATGGATTTATTTCGTTGTAGGTAATTGGAAATCCTTTTGTGATGCTTGGTTCTCCGTAAGAGGTATATTTAATTTCTCGTAGCAGAAGAGAGCCAACGACTCCTGATAATACAAATGCATTTTTTCCATTGCCGTAATAAAGCTTAGGAGTAAGAATTTCGGAGGCTAATTTTGTTATGCTACTATCTTTGGGATTAAACCAATATAGATTGTAAACACCTGCATTTCCGAAGAAGATTAGAAATGTTTTAGCAATGGAGAAGATATGAGTTCTATTTTTTATGTTGGGGTAAATCGATTCAAACCGCTCTTTTGTGACAAGTAGTTTTGGTTTTTTTGGCTCTTTGAGGGTTTCTTCGTAAAGGTTTTCATTGATAAAATAGTATATACTTGAACCGTCAGACGACACAGCTGATCTATTCTTACAAGAAACATACGTATCCGAAAGATAAGATGGCTTTGGCTCTATGAGAGATACATTTACCATTCTACAACCCGCCCCATTGGGAAGTTTGAATAATACAATCGCATATTCCGCTTCAGAGGATACACTAATCATTTCGGGGACATCGGGAAATGTTAGACTTTTGCTTAAAGGGTTTGCTAAATCTCTAAATGTGATTTGTTTGTCTTCTGTCCAGACCACTCTATTTCTATCGTTGGATACTTCTATTATCCGCGGATTCGTTGGCTTTTTGTTAGAGAGTATTTCGTCTGACGTTCGTTTGCCTTCTAGTTTACTCTTTATCTTATCTTGAGCTAGCGAAAATTTTTCATCTTCAATTAGTGTGTCTATGTCTTTTACGATTGCCTCATTCTTGTTCTCGCAGGAAATAAGAAATAGAAGAGTTAAACAGTAGATTAGCCGCTTATTCATTGGCTTGTGTTATTTCTCCCGATTCAATTAAAATATCTTTCGCAAAAATCCCACTCGCTGTAGCAGCTACATACTTTGTATCTAAGTAAGTTAAACCACCGGTTAAAGCAGCACCTAGAAGTGGCAGCCATTTTAAGAGTTGCGTTCGAATTAATTTTTTAGAAAGATTCATTCCTAGTTTTTCTAAAAGAGATTCTATGAAGCGAATCGTAGTAGGGCGGATAATGATCTTTGTCCCCACATCCTCGAGTAGACGCTCAACTAGATGAAGGCTAGTCTGTTTGAACATACAGTAAATCAAAAGTTCTTTGTTGACAAGTGCTTCCTTCCCATAAAGCGAAGCTATGTCCTTAATCAAATGTCCCTGGATTCGGTATACCATAAAGAGTTCTGGAAGGATTGTGAATATGCTGAATAATCCCGTTGGAAGAGAAAGCCCTGCACTAATACCGGCAGTCTTTAAAGCCGCCGACTGTGTAAGCTCTTCTGCAATTTCTGCCGGATCGCCTACCGTTTCTGCATACGGACTATTGTAGGCTTCGATTCCTGTGATTAAATCAAAAGCACGCTCAGTAAAATTATCTTTCGCCATAAGTTAAGTTAAAATTACAATAAGCCTATTTGGCAATAGAAAATTTTCTGACTACTCAGTCTGTCTTTTTCTTCTTTTTGTGGAAGGGGAGAGTTTCAGTTGATTTTTAAGTTTGAATCTACACAGTAGTCTTAGAAAATTCATTTTATATTATTAGAGGAAAACCCCCATGCCTGATTTCATTTATTCCGATCCATTTCCAACGGGAGCTGATACGACTCCTTACAAATTACTGACCAAGGATTATGTTTCTACAATTCCATTTGGAGATAAAGAAATTCTCAAAGTGGAGCCGGAGGCTTTAACATTATTAGCAAAACGGGCAATGGAAGATGTTTCCTTTTTCCTACGTCCCGGACATCTCGAAAAAGTTCGCAAGATTTTGGATGACCCAGAAGCAACCGACAATGATAAATTTGTTGCCACAGCTCTTTTGAAAAATGCCGTGATAGCTGCGGATATGCAATTGCCTTCCTGTCAGGATACGGGAACTGGAATCGTGATTGGCAAAAAAGGAGAGTATGTGATTACGGGAGGCGGAGATAGTGAGGCGATTTCCAAAGGGATTTTCCAAACCTATGTTGAGCGTAATCTGCGTTATTCTCAGGTTGTTCCACTTACCATGTATGAAGAGAAAAACTCTGGAAGTAATCTACCCGCACAAATTGATGTTTACTCGACAGATGGGAATGAATATAAATTTTTATTCCTCGCCAAAGGAGGAGGCTCTGCAAACAAAACCTATCTCTACCAAGAAACAAAAGCATTACTCAATCCAGACTCTCTGGAGAAATTTATTATTGATAAAGTAAATAATTTGGGAACAGCGGCTTGTCCTCCCTATCATATTGCTGTTGTGATCGGTGGCACTTCTGCTGAGATGACTTTGAAAACTGTAAAGCTTGCCTCTACGGGATACTTAGATCATTTGCCTACTTCGGGCGGAAAAGAAGGCTATGCATTCCGTGATATAGAACTCGAAGAGAAAATGCTAAAAGCAGCCCAAAAATCCGGAATCGGAGCCCAATTCGGTGGTAAGTATTTAGCACACGATTTTCGAATCATTCGCTTGCCGCGTCATGGTGCATCCTGTCCGGTGGGACTCGGTGTAAGCTGTAGCGCCGATCGCAATATCAAAGCAAAGATTACCAAGGATGGAATCTTTCTCGAACAATTGGAATACGAGCCAATCAAATATTTACCTAATTTCGAAAAGATACAAATCTCCGGTGACTCGGTGCATATCAATCTAAACCAACCCATGTCAGAGATTCAAAAAATACTTACCAAATATCCGGTTAAGACTAGAGTCATGTTATCGGGTAAGCTAGTTGTAGCTCGGGACATTGCCCATGCCAAATTAAAAGAGAAACTGGATAAAGGAGAAGCCTTACCGGATTATTTCAAAAATCATCCTATTTATTATGCAGGCCCTGCAAAAACTCCAGAGGGAATGCCATCCGGTTCTTTCGGTCCAACCACAGCTGGACGTATGGACAGTTATGTTCCTCTGTTTCAGGAAAAAGGGTATTCTATGGTAACTCTCGCAAAGGGCAATCGCTCCAAGATTGTAACAGAAAGTTGTAAGAAAAACGGTGGGTTTTATCTCGGCTCTATTGGGGGACCTGCGGCACTACTCGCGAAAGAAAACATCAAAAAAGTAGAAGTTTTGGATTTCCCAGAACTAGGAATGGAAGCAATCTGGTCGATTGAAGTAGAAAATTTCCCTGCCTTTATAGTCGTTGACGACAAGGGCAATGATTTCTTTCAAATGCTAACCTAAACAAACGCTCCAACGGACTGTGTAGAACAAATCTTTTTTTTACACAGTCCCAGTCCCTCGGTTGTATATCTAATCAAACTCATCGTGATGTTTTCTTTTTCTATTCTATCCCACAAATTTAAAAGGTTAAAACAATATCAGATTGCTCCTTACTCATAAAAAGGTGTTTTGAAATTAACGGGGTAAATTTTTGTCTCAATTTAAAAGCTTTGCTGTTTGCTCCTCTTAAAGGGTATAGGGTAAAATGCAACTAGGTTGTCTTTGTTGTAGTTGCCTGTTTTTTTAGAAAGGCTACATAGTCGTCCAAAGAAAGAAAAAGATTTGTTGTATCTTCTAGATTGCTTGAAGCGATTATAAAACCCATATGCTTCCCCGCGATAATCGAAATTTTCTTATTTCCAAAAAGACCTATAATTTTTTCTAAAATATTGAGTTCGTCCATGATAAGATCCGGCAAATCTCGAATATCCAGACTTACGCTTTTGGGAATTAAACTTTTTAAAAATTCTGGATTAAAGATATTTCGAATTTCTGGTAAAACATATTTCATTCCTGATTTAAAAGAAATCAAAGTAATAGTATCTGTTGGGTTTTCAATGACAATATGGTGCTTTCTAAAAATGATATTGTCCTTTTTCTGTTCTCGTGCAACGATCAAAAGGCTTTTTACCTTTTCAATGAATTTTACCTTGTTGACTGGCTTTACGAAATAATCATGAACACCCGTCTTGCGGATATTTTCTAACAGGTTTCTATCATTGGATCGAATCGTTGGGATGATAGGAATATCCTTAGTGATAGGATCCTTTCTTAAAGCTAAGAGAGCTGCCATCGTTTCCCGGTCGTTGGATTCGATTGCTATAACAATCAGTTCAGGCAGAACGGATTTTGTCAGCTCGATTCCCTTTTTGATTTCGTGAATTCTCACTGTCTTATATTTATAACTCTGTAGGAAAGCGTCAATGTCCTTGGCTTCTGGTTCGTTTGTATCTATAATTACAATGGTTTGCATTTCTAATTTATTACCTAATCTTCCTAATGTGACTTAGTCCAGAATAATATTCTAGAATTCGTGTAATTTAATGTGAGCCCAAATAAAAGCAAGTCTTTTTTCATTTCACCTTGCAAGTTTAATTGATAACGGTCTGTAGAGTTTACTTAAGGTTATCTTCAAGAAATTTTTCGAATTCTTGATTGGATTCGGAATAAACACATAGTAGACTGCCCTTGAAAGAGTATTTTTTTTGAACAATTCCCACGCAATTTCTCGCTTAGTTCCGAATTCATAGGAATAGGAATGCCTGCTGTGCCTTGTGTCATCTGCCTGAAAATTTTCGACAGACTTAATTCGTCCTGATTCATCAAATAGAGAGATGGTCTTAGCGATTTGCTTCTTATTTGGGCAGGGCTTTTGGTTGGAATCAAAGTATTGAATGAGAGAATAGCAATCTTCTTCCTTTTTGGCTTTGGCTAAGCAGGCTTTATTATATTGATAATTGATTTTTCCAATTCCTTCTGAATTATTAGTAGGAGTAAGATTTGCATTCAAATACAATTCCTCGGTTTTATTTCCGTCACCGTTTAAAGTTACCATCATTTTTGCGAAGCCCAGGTTACTTTCTATGTATTTATTTTCTGAATTAAAGTTTTCAATTGATATGAGTTTGCCATCTTTATTAAAGGTTCTAATTTGTTTTGCAAATCCATCATCTCCCTCTGTTAATTTTCCATCTAAACTATAATACTCTTCGGAAAGCATTTCTCTTCCTTTGAAAGAAGCGGTATATTTGGCATAGCCGTCACGGGAATTGATTGGTTTATCATTGCCATCAAAGTATTCTTCTAATATTTCATTTCCAAATGAGTCATACTTTTGCAGCATAACAGCATAACCCTCTCCACTAAATTTGGGTTTATTCTCTGTATCGAAGTATTCTGTTTTTATTTCTTTGCCTTCTCTAGAAATGGTTGTAGTCGTTTTAACAATAGCGACCTCCAATACTTCGTTTATTTTTAATTTGCCTTCTGTGTCAAAGAACTTAGTCGTTTTAATAGTTGTGTCGTCTTTTGTTTCCATTTCGGAAGTCGTGCGAGCGATTCCATCTGCCGGGTCTAATTTCAATTTGCCGTCTTGTCCGTATTCTTCTTCTAGAGTCACAATACCATCATTTGAATATTCAAAAATATATTTTGCAAACCCTTTGCCGTCTTCTTTTAATTTTCCATTGGCATCTCTAAATTCTGTGTAGATTTTATTGCCTTTGTTGTCATATTTAAAAATGGATTTTGCAATTCCTTTTGTGTTTTCTTTCGCAAGACCTTTTTTATCAAAGCTTTCTTGTAAAATGAGTTTCCCTCTTTCGGAAGTTGTATAGTCGTATGTAAATGATTCGCTGGCTATTCCTTCTTTGTTTTCTTTTGGCTTTTCATTTTCTCCAAAAAAATTGGAAGTTAAACGATTTCCCCTTGCGTCGTAGGTATATGCGTATTTTGCGATGCCGCTGGAGTCTTCTTTGTATTTACCGGCGGTGTCAAAGTATTCTACAAGAGTTCTTTTTCCATTCAGATTGTATTTGTATTTTATTTTTGAAATCTTATGTTTGTTTGCATTTGGTTTTTTATTTTCATCTAGAAATTCTTCCTGCGTTTTATTTCCAACTGAATCATAAAGAATTTTTTTAAATATTGCTTTGCCATTTTTTTTCTTACCTAAAAAAGTAATCAGTTCGAAGCCATCATTTAGTATCTTAACTTTATTTGTCAATAGGAGGTTCTTGTCTATGTCATATTCTTTGACTTTGAAGGTCTTGTCTTTTTCATCGTATTTTATTTTTGCAATGGCAAGTCCGTCCATCTCAACTAGGTGTTCACTGTCTTGTTCTACTTTGATAAATGAAATACTTTTTCTTTTTCCATACTTGTCATACTTTACTTTGGAATAAGTGGGGCTCTTACCTTTTGTGGAAAATAAAATATTCTCTTCTTCCTCGGCTAGTATAAAAGAAAAGGAAAAACTAATTGCGAAAATAAATACGGAAAGGAAACGAATTGTAAACATTGAATATCTCCTGCATGTATAATTAATTTACAAAATGTCATTGTCAATCGAATATGTGAAATTAAATTCTTTCTTTGAGAAAAGAATTTAATTTGAAAATTTATCTTGCCCGCTTTCCTATATGTTAGATTTTAATGTATTTATGAGAGGATAAAAAATGCTGGAAGTAAAACAAATTGGAGTGATTGGAGCCGGATCTTATGGAAACGCACTAGCGTTACACGTAGCGCGCAAAGGCTTTCCGACCAAAATCTGGGCTTATGAAAAAGAAGTTGTAGAGGATATAAACACGAATCATGAAAATTCTATTTTTTTAAAAGGGTATAAATTGCCTGAGAATTTGACTGCGACAAATAATATCGAAGAGTGCATGAATTTTGGAGAGGCAATCCTTTCCGTGATGCCAACGCCACATGTAGCAAGGATGATGAGTCAAATTACTCCGTTTATTAGGGAGGGGCAATCCATTGTTAGCTGTTCAAAGGGAATTGAAAATGAATCCCTTGAAATTCCATCTGAAATTATGGAAAGAGTTTTACCTGAAAAATTTCATCATCAATTAGCCTATCTTTCTGGACCATCATTTGCTAAGGAAGTTGCCGGTGGACTTCCGACTGCTGTTACTGTTGCAAGCGCAAATTTAAAACTTGCCGCTCATGTTCAGCAATTTATGTCAAATAAACATTTCAGGTGTTATACAACTTCGGATGTTACTGGAGTAGAGCTTTGTGGAGCTCTGAAAAACGTAATAGCGATTGCTGCCGGAATTGCGGATGGACTCGGATTTGGATACAATACCAGAGCTGCTCTAATTACGCGTGGGCTAGGCGAGATTAACCGCATAGCAGTTGAAAAGAAAGCCAATCCACTTACGATGCTGGGTCTTGCCGGTATGGGAGATTTAGTTTTAACTTGCACGGGGGATTTGTCTCGTAACCGCACCGTCGGTTTTAAGATTGGACAAGGAGAAAAACTAAAAGATATTCTAGATCATATGCGAATGGTCGCAGAAGGCGTGTTAACCTCTAAGAGTGCTTATTTGCTAAGTAAGAAGCTTGAAGTGGAAGTTCCCATCATGGAGCAAGTTTACCGTATCCTCTACGAAGACCAGGATCCAAAGAGGACAGTGGAAAATCTAATGTCAAGAGAACTGAAAGGAGAATAGGCAATATTTACCTAGTCTTTTTAATCATCTTAAATAAGTTGTTTTAAAGACTGGGTTCTTTTTATATAACTAGACATTTCGGCTGTGAATGCCGACTATTCACCGGAACTCAGGGGTTGTGTAAAAACAAAGATTTTAATAAACCACGAAGAACACGAAGTTCACGAAGGTTAAAATTTCCTAGGAAATTTTGTTTTTTTCTTCTTCATGTCCTTCGTGCTCTTCGTGGTAAAAAGAATGTTTTTACACAGTCCCAATGTAAGGTGAGTAAATAAATCATTTTTAGGAGCAAAAAATCATCATGCAACAATTAGACAAAAATATAATATTTAAGCGTCCATTTTTACGAAAGGCTTTCTTATATCGTTTCTTCTTTTGGATAAATCTAGTGTGGGCAGTAGGGGCTAATGCACAAAATCCGCTCACACCTTTAAAGCTCGATACGCCTAGAGAAACTCTGAAGATTTTTATGAACTCAATGAACGAATATAAAAAAGGAGTCGATAAAAACGATGAACAAAAAAAACAACAAATCGAAAATGCCACTCGCTGTTTAGATTTGCGGGAAATCAGTCCACTTCTTAGAGAAGAAAAAGGTAAAGAGGCAGCCATTTTTTTAAAAGAGGCAATCGATCGTGTCTATGTTGTTGACTTAAGTAAAGTTCCAGATACAGAATCTTTGGTGAAATGGTCTATACCTGACACTGAGATTACAGTTTTGAAGAATGTCTCTGGTTCCCGTGGGGGTGAATATCTATTTTCCGCTGAAACAGTTTTAAATGCAGGGGATTACTATCGTCGCACTAAACATCTTCCTTTTCTTGCAAGAACCGGTGGGGGAGCTTCGTATTCTCTTCCCTGGATGGAGACAATTTTCCCGCAATGGGCAAGACAAAAATTTGGAATGTTTCATATTTGGCAGTGGTTGGGGCTAATTCTTGCTATCCTCCTAAGCTTTTTAATTCGATTTATTACAAAACTTTTTTTCCATTTATTCATTAAAATCACTCGTAAGACTGCTACAACTTGGGATGATAGAATCGTTATAACTCTTGCAAGACCTGTCGGATACTTTGTAGGAATTTCTTTTTGGTTTTTGTTTTTATATGCTACTGGCTTAGAAGGCAAATTATATAACTTTTTTAATTTTATTTTAAAAGTTTTAATTGGTGCTAATTTTATTTACTTTGTGTATAAAATATCCGATCTAGTCGTGCTTATCTTAAAGGATAATTCTATCAAAACAAAAAATCCAATTGATGATCAATTAATTCCATTGTTATCCAAGACATTGCGGATACTCTTTGTTACACTTGGATTCTTAATTGCCTTACAAAATTTAGGAATCAATGTCATGGGCTTGATTGCAGGACTTGGAATAGGAGGACTTGCCATTGCACTTGCTGCCAAGGATACGGCGGCTAATTTATTTGGATCAGCTATGATTTTTATGGATAGACCTTTTAAGATTGGAGATCATATTTTACTTGATAATAAAGAAGGAATTGTAGAAGAAATAGGATTTCGCTCTACTCGAATTCGAACATGGGAAGATTCTATTGTGAGTATTCCCAATTCTGTCGTTGCAAATGCGGACATTGAGAATATGGGCGTTAGACGCTGGAGGAGAAATGTTATTATCCTGAGCCTCACCTATGATACCTCTCCTGAAAAAATGGAAGCATTCCTAGAAGGAATTAAAAATATTGTTAAGAAAAACCCTCTCGTTGTAGCGGATACTATAAATATTGCGTTCAAAAGCTTTGACTCTTCTTCTTTAAATGTTCTTATGCAGTTTGGTCTTGCTGTTGATACTTTCCCAAAGAACTTAGAAGGTAGACAAAAAATATTCTTGGAAGTGATTCGTCTTGCTAAAGAATTGGGTGTTGACTTTGCTTTTCCTACTTCGACATTGCATGTAGAAACTCTACCGGATAAAAAACCAGCTAGAGTTCCAAAAGAAAAACCGATTCCAAAATACAAAAATATCGCAGCAGAATTTGGAGAGGGAGGAAAACTTTCTAAACCAAATGGAGCAGAAATATTTGTTGCTCCTTACCATGAATTACCGATGGAAGATAAAAAATAGTAAGAATTGATAAAAAAAATACGTATTAAAGATTGGTTTTGTCAATTTATTATTGACTCTATGTAAATAAATTTACTAAATAATCTAAACCTGTTTCAAGTAGGAGATTGTGTAAAAGCAAGATTTTCTCACAGAGCACTCGAAGTATAGAGTCAATACTCTCTGCGAGAGATATTTTCTTTGCTTTTACACAGTTCAATTACTTGAAATTATTTCTAAAGAAAGGAGAAGTCTTTTAATCACAAAGGAAAAAACTATGCAATACACTGATAAACAATCGCGGGACATTGATGTTGTGACTTCAACAGAGCAAAAAAATCATATTCTATCCAAGTATTTACTCGATAAGGAATTGCTTTTACGCATGGATCCGTTTGATCAAAAAGTCACACTAAAAAAAATTCTAAATGGTGGGGAGAGAATCTTAGTGTATCTTCCACCCGAATCGGATTTTTTCTTTCCGACTAACGTCCAATTGTTTAAGATGCTTGCAAATTACATTCATCTAGATTGTGATTTCATTCATTATGTCGATCCCACGCTTGTTTTATTGCAAGTCAACAAGTTAGAGATTGCTAAGAAAAATCGGGAAAATGAGCGTATACCGCTAGCGCCCGGAATTGCATTTGCTACTAATATTATTTCTACAAAGATCCATCTAGAAGCGGATATGTTTAATATTCCGAATCTAGTTAGAGTCAATTTTGAAGACTATGAAAATCGTCTCTCACTGAAGACAGAAGATAAAGTTCGCGTTGATGTATTTAGATCTGATTTAGATATTCGATATGACATTGTCAAAAAAGCGCAGAGACTTATCTGGATTCCAGACACTCAGAATCCCAAATCATACGGGTCTTATTTCCCTGATCAAGTAAACTATGCAGAAGAAGTAGATGAAGATATTCCTGCAGTGATGCAGAAATTTAAAGAGCAAAAAATTTTATCGGAGCTAATCGTTCCTATTCTCTACACAAGTCAATTTGACGAAAAAATTTGCATTGGCTACCTCTCTCTTCAAAGTAAAGACAAAAGAATTTCCTTAGAGACTTTAGGGGAGTTTAAAAATTTACGAGTAGAGATTGCCAATAGAATTAAAGAATCAAATACCGTCAAGACAACTGATCGATTTCAGATTTTAGAAGTCTCACGTCATGGATTAAAGATTCGAATTACAAATCCCTTTTTGATTGAGAGTTTGCAAAAGCATGATCGTTTTGTATTTGATATATTTTTTAGAATGCAGGCTCCCTTTACAGTTTCTGGTTTAATTCGATGGACTTCAAAGGACAAAGACTCAAAGAGGTTGGATTTAGGAATTGAACTCATTGGAAAATCATCATTAGCCGGCGAGAGAGAACGATATTACAAGAATATAGAATTAGCTAGAGAAGGAAAGTTAAACGCATAATTTTTGTCTTGCCAAATTTGTAAAAAAAGGAAAAGCTAGGATTCTAATTTCAAATTAGGGGAAATACATGAGAATCACTAAAAAAATTCGTAGGCTTTCCTTTATTGGGTTTCTTTTTTTGTTCTCTCTGACCGGGTATTCTGAATCTTCCAATCTTTCTTCTTCTGTGGCTCAAAAAACGTTTGAAGCAATTCGAACGGCTAACAAGGTGTATACTTTCTGTGCAAGCTGTGGTGATTCAAAAGCAAAGGTTCTCTATATGAATGAGAGGGGAATTGAGCCCGTCAGTGATGGAAAGAACGGATATGAATATCGATTTTACCTAAATAAAAAGCAATATGTAAACATTCTAGATTTGTATTTTCAAATGGAAAACAAATGGATTAATCTAGGACTCTATTCGGGACTTGTGAATCCTTCAATCAGTTACGAATTGAAGTCTTCCCAATTGCCCTTTGATATAGAAGTAGAGGCAGAAAAGAATTTCAAAACGCCTTCCGATTTAAAACCCCTCACAATTTTAGAAAAACAAATCTTCGAAGAAGTCAATCTTGTTCGCACAAATCCAGCGGATTACGCGAAGAAACTCCGCGAAAGAATTCCATTCTTTGAGGATACAGTCTATCGTCCCTTAGATCGCCGACCGCGGCAAACAAGAGATGGCGCAAAAGGAATAGAAGCTGCTATTTCTTTTTTAGAAAAAATTTCTCCTATGGAGCCTTTCGTATTTTCCTCGGATGCAAGCCTTGCCATTCAAGAACACTTGAAGAATAAAATTCAATATACAAGTCGATGGAGAGAGTTAAGAGAGCGTTATGGTAAATATATCAAAGATGCCGAATTGATAAACATCATGGAAGGAGAATTCTATGGTTATAACATTGCACCTGATTTAATTACATATATTTTAGTGAGTGAGGGAAATGCAAAAGGACAATTTAGAAATTCTATCTTTGATAGAGAACAGCGATACATGGGACTCGGTTGTCAGACTGATTCTCGTTACGGTTATAAATGTCATTTGCTATTAAGCTCAGGTCTAGTGCCAGAGGATAATGTCCGTAAGATGCAACTAGACAGAGTTACAGTTTCTAATATTTCTTATCTTTCTGAATTTGAAAAGAAGGTAATTGAGGAAACAAATCTTTTGCGAACAAAACCGAAAGAATATGCTGAATTTTTAAAAGCACGAAGACCTTATTATAAAGACCTACTTTATAAAGAACCATTTCGTTCTCCAGTAGTGATTGTAGAAGGAATATCTGCTTTAGAAGAAGCGATTGCCTTTTTAGAGAAAGTAGAGCCTGTATCAACTCTAAAGCCTGCCGAAGAATTGTCATTATCCGCTCGAGATCATGTGAAAGATTCTGGATCAAAAGGCATTACAGGTCACTATGGGTCTGATGGATCATCGCCCGTAACCCGCATTCAACGTTATAGAAAAGATGCAAAACTTGCCGGCGAAAACATTGATTATGGTTGGGTTGATCCGAGAGAGGTTGTGATTTCTTTATTTGTGGATGATGGAATTTACAATAGAGGTCATCGAAAAAATCTATTTCAAAAAGACTTTGTATACATTGGAGTCTCTTGTGGGTTTCATTTGGATTATCCGCTCATGTGTGTTCAGAACTTTGGAGCCTGGTAAAATATTTCTAATTATTCAACAAGGTCGGATAATATATATTTACCTCTAATACATCAATACTCTATTATTGCCTGTATCTACAACGTATACATTTCCATACACATCTACATTCACAGAGTGAATTTCCGAAATATTATTTGCATTGACTGAACCAAAAGCCACGCAGCTTCCGTTATTATTTTTCGCACCACATGTGAAATTATTAAATTGTCCGTAAACTCTTGTCGCAGTCGTTGACCCTTTTGGAAAAAACAATAGTCGATTATTATTGTAATCTGTTGCATATAAATTATCATAAGGATCAATGGCTATCATCCATACTCCGTTAAAAGTAGAAGCAGTAGTTCCTGTTACTGCAGTGTTAAAATTTCCAGATTGACCATAGACTACTGTTGCTGTCGTTGTTCCCGCGGGATAATAGAGTATACGCTGATTATTGCCATCTGTGATATATAAATTTCCGCCAGAATCTAAAGCGATGCCAGTTGGTCCACTTAAACTAGTAGCAGATACTCCCCCGTTATTCGCAATTGCGGATGTAAAATTAGGTTGACCGTAGACACGAGTAGCCGTTGTGCTTCCGCTAGCAAAATAAAGAACTCTATGATTACCAGGATCAGTTATATACACTCCACCCAATTTATCTGTTACGGCCTGTTGCGGAGACTGTAGATTATTCGCACTACAGGTTGATGAATTGCCAGCACCATCATTATTCCCCACTACCCACGTATAGTTATTGAATTGACCGTAGACTCTTGTTGCAGTCAGGCTACCTGAACTTGGAAATAGTGTAACACGAAATTGTGCTTCTGAAATATATACATTTCCACTCAAATCCATTGTTGCAGATTGTGGGGCGTGTAAACTATTTGCAGAAGGTCCTCCATTATTGGAAATTGCAGTTGAAAAAATACCTGCCTGTCCATAGACTCTTGTGGCCGTAGTGCTACCGTATGGGTAATACAAAACACGATGGTTGCTATAATCTGCAATCACAAGATTTCCAGCACCATCGGTTCCTAGACCGGCGGGCTGGTTGAGGCTAGTTGCGGATACTCCTCCATTATTCGCGGTTGCAGATACAAAATCAGGTTGCCCGTAAACACGATAGGCGGTAGTGCTACTGATTCGAATGCTAATAGAAGCGGTTGCATTTCCGTTTGCGCTTGTTGCCGAAATTGTGTAGGTAGCTGAAGGAGTTTGTGTTGTGGGCGTGCCGCTTATCGCACAGGTTAATCCATCTAAGGCAAGTCCTGTTGGCAAAGTAGGAGTAACCGCACAAGTCGAAATAATTCCAGTTACTGTAGGTGACAGACTGGTTAGGACAATATTTGCAGGAAGAACGTATTCTGTTAATGAATAATTAAGTAATAATGCTGGCTGAGTAGGGGTAGTAGGCAAAGTAGGAGTAACCGCTGTTGTAGTTGTAGTAGTTGTCGGTGACGTTACAGGCGCCGGAGTTGAAGCAGTTTGTCCGACTGTTGTATTCGATGGCGATAGGACTCTTGATAACCAAGTATATTCTAACGGGCTTCTGTCTATATTCGGAACACATGCATTTAGAAAGAGTATTAAGTATAAGAATTTACACAATATTGGTTTCATGCTCGTCATTGTATTAGATTTTCAGAAAAGTCAAATCCTTTTAAGATTAGTGGGTTTATTTGGACTATAAAAAAAAATCTTCTTTTTATGATATATATCATGTTTTTAAGGGCTTGCATTTTATAATAAAAAAGATATAATTATTCTTATGGAAAAAACGTTTTCAGTATTGGATGCAAATGAGGCAGTCGCAGATGTCGCCTATCGATTAAGTGAGGTAATAGCGATTTACCCCATTACTCCTTCTTCGCCTATGGGAGAGTGGGCAGATACTTGGATGAGTCAGGACAGAAAGAATCTCTGGAACTCCATTCCTTCTGTGATAGAAATGCAAAGCGAAGGCGGAGCGGCTGGGGCATTACATGGAGCACTTCAGACTGGTTCCTTTGCTACAACATTTACTGCTTCGCAGGGGCTAATGCTTATGATCCCCAATATGTATAAGATAGCGGGTGAATTAACCTCAGCAGTAATTCATGTTGCAGCTAGGTCGCTCGCCGCACAAGGCTTATCGATATTTGGCGACCATTCAGATGTAATGGCAGTGCGTCAAACTGGTTTTGCCCTTTTTTGTTCTGATTCAGTTCAATCTGCGCAGGACTTTGCACTCATTTCCCATTTGGCTGCCTTAGAAGGTAGAATTCCTTTTTTACATTTCTTTGATGGATTTAGAACTTCTCATGAAATTTCTAAAATTGAATTAATTCCAGATGAATTAATCAAAAAAATGGTTCGCGAAGAATTTCTATTTGCGCACAAAAGAAGAGCCTTGAATCCAGAACATCCAGTCCTACGCGGAACTGCTCAAAATCCCGACGTATATTTTCAAGCAAGAGAGACGGTAAATGCGTATTATCCGAAATGTGCTGCTATTGTAGAAAGACTCTTGAAAGAGTTTGAAGAGCTTACTGGCAGAAGTTATAAACTGTATGAATACTTCGGTTCCCCCGATGCAGAGAGAATTATTATCCTTATGGGCTCCGGTGCCGAAGCAGTTCATGAAACAGTAGAGTATCTTTTAGATAAAGGGGAAAAAGTAGGGGTAATCAAAGTTAGACTCTACAGACCTTTCCTGAATGAAAAAATTCTCGAAGCAATTCCTAAAACGGTTAAATCTATTTCTGTCTTAGATCGAACCAAAGAGCCAGGTAGTGCAGGAGAGCCTCTTTACTTAGATGTTGTGAATGCATTTTTCCAAGACCAGATGGGTAAAGAAAAAAAATGGGATACACTTCCCCGCATCGTCGGTGGAAGATATGGATTATCCTCCAAAGAATTTACTCCAGCGATGGTGAAAGCGATATACGATCAATTGAAATCGGATAGTCTTAAACATGGGTTCACAGTTGGAATAGTAGACGACTTAACAAACACGAGTATCGATTATAATTCAGATTTTAGCATAGAAAAAAAAGACACAATTCGTTCCGTATTTTATGGGCTTGGTTCCGATGGAACGGTTGGTGCCAATAAAAATTCTATTAAAATTATAGGAGAGAATACTGATAATTATGTGCAAGGTTACTTTGTGTATGACTCAAAGAAATCTGGCTCGATGACCATTTCTCATTTACGATTTGGAAAAACTCCTATACGCTCTACTTACTTAGTAGACCATCCAAACTTTGTAGCTTGCCATCAACCAATGTTTCTAGAAAGATTTGATATGCTCGCTGGAATTGAGGTTGGTGGAGTCTTTTTATTGAATACAAATAAATCTTCCAATGATGTTTGGGAGTCATTACCAGGAAAAATTCAAAAAGATATTTTAACTAAGAAGTTAAAATTTTTTGTTATTGATGCTTATAAAGCGGCTAATAGTGCTGGGATGAAAAATCAAATCAATACGGTAATGCAAACTTGTTTCTTTTCTATTTCGGGAGTTCTTCCAAAAGAAGAAGCAATTGAGGCAATCAAAGAAGCGATACGCGATACATATGGAAAAAAGGGTGGCGAGATTGTTGCGCGTAATATAAAAGCTGTTGATGATACTCTCAAGTTTTTATCTCAAGTGGATTATAGTAATTATGCGGAAATTTCTAAAGAAATTCTAGAAGTAGGAGTTCCTATTTCTGATAAAGCTCCTGTTTTTGTAAGAGATGTATTAGGGAAAATGCTTTCTGCAAAAGGAGATTTGCTTCCCGTCAGTTCAATGCCTGTAGATGGAACGTATCCTACTGGAACCTCTAAATGGGAGAAAAGGCGAATTGCGCAGGAAGTTCCTGTCTGGGATAAGAGTGTTTGTATTCAGTGCGGCAAATGTGCGTATGTCTGTCCTCATGCTGTCATTCGAGTGAATGCATTTTCTCCTGATACAATAAAAGATGCGCCTGCGAGCTTTGAAATAGTAGATTCTAAAGTGCCGGACTTAAAGGAAAAAGGTTTTAAATTTACGCTGCAAATTTCAGCAGATGATTGCACCGGTTGCGGAATCTGTGTAGATATTTGTCCTGCAAAGAACAAATCGGAAGTGCGGCTAAAGGCAATCAATATGACTCCGATAGAAAATATTTCTACTGAAAGCACGGCTAATTGGGAGTATTTCCAAACCATTCCTCCTATTGATAGAAGTCTTCTCAATATTCATCAAATCAGACAACAACAAATGCAAGAGCCACTTTTTGAATTCTCGGGTGCCTGTGCGGGATGTGGTGAAACTCCTTATGTAAAATTAGTCTCTCAGTTATTTGGAGATAGAATGGTAATCGCAAACGCAACTGGATGCTCTTCTATTTACGGAGGAAATTTACCAACCACTCCTTGGACAAAAAACAAAGCGGGAAGAGGACCTGCCTGGTCGAATTCTCTTTTTGAGGATAACGCCGAGTTTGGCTACGGGTTTAGAGTATCAATCGACAAACAAAGAGAAGCTGCCTTAGAATTAGTGAATCTATTAAAGGACAAAATCGGTATTAGCCTTGCAGAAGAAATTTTAAATGCAAAAGAATCCGATGAGGCTGATATTTTCGAACAAAGAAAGCGAGTGGAAAAACTAAATGAAATCCTGAAAGCTCATTCTGCTAGTAGTGGAGAAGTAAGGCATTTGTTAGAAATCTCCGACTCACTCGTTAAAAAAAGTGTATGGATTATCGGCGGTGATGGCTGGGGCTATGATATCGGCTACGGAGGATTAGACCACGTTCTTGCAAGCGGTAGAAATATAAATGTATTGCTACTCGATACAGAAGTTTATTCGAATACGGGCGGGCAGATGTCTAAGTCTACTCCCAAAGGTGCAGTTGCGAAATTTGCTACGGGAGGAAAGCCAGGTGTAAAGAAAGACCTGGGGCTAATCGCGATGAGCTACGGGAATATTTATGTAGCGACAGTGGCAATGGGTGCAAAAGACGAACAGACGTTACGCGCTCTAATGGAGGCGGAAAAGTATAACGGACCATCCATCGTAATAGCGTATAGTCATTGTATTGCGCATGGAATAAATATGACGGAAGGAATGAAACATCAAAAGGCAGCAGTTGATTCAGGACAATGGATTTTATATCGTTATAATCCTGATAGAGTAGAGCAGGGGTTAAATCCATTAGAGATTGATTCAGCTCCTCCTCATGCGCCTGTGCGAAATTATTTCGAAAGTGAAAATCGTTTCAAAATGCTAACAAAGAGTAAGCCTGAGATTGCTAAGAATTTATTTCAGCAAGCACAGGAAGATATTAATATCCGCTATAAGCATTTCGAATTCCTAGCCGGTAAAAATAAAGAAGAGGAAAAACATGATTAACCTTTCAACAAAGTATATGGGGCTTAATTTACGAACCCCACTCGTAGCATCAGCAGGTCCGCTTTCCTATCATCTAGATGATATAAAAAAAATGGAAGATGCTGGAATTTCCGCTGTTGTTTTGTATTCTCTTTTTGAAGAGCAGATCGAAAAAGAAAACCAGGAACTGCACCATCATTTAAGTTATGGAACTCATAGCTTTGCTGAGGCTATTACCTATTTTCCGGAAGCGGGCGATTTTGAATCAGGTCCTGAGCAATATTTGGAATACATTCGCAAAGTGAAGCAAAGCGTGAGTATCCCCATCATTGGAAGTCTCAATGGTTACACTTCCGGTGGATGGACAAACTTTGCAAAGCTTATACAAGAAGCCGGTGCAGATGGGATTGAGTTAAATCTCTATAACGTTCCAACCGATGCAAATGTTACAGGAAAGGAATTGGAAGAAGACTTTGCAGAGACTCTATGGCAAGTTCGCAAAACTGTTTCTATTCCAATTGCATTAAAACTCAGTCCATATTTCAGTAATCTAATGAACTGTGCCAAAAAATTTGCCAATATGGGTGCCAATGCTCTCGTTCTATTCAATCGTTTTTATCAACCTGATTTTGATTTAGAGCATCTAGAAGTAAAATCCCATGTGCAGCTTTCTACGCCAAATGACTTACGGATATCGCTTCGTTGGATTGCGTTACTCTATACGAAAGTTCACGCTGATTTGGCTGGCACAGGTGGGGTGCATAGAGCCGAAGATATGTTGAAGCTTCTCATGGCAGGGGCTAATGTCGGTATGCTCTGCTCTGTATTGATTCGAGAAGGAATCAAGAAAATTTCTGTGATAGAAAAGGATATGATAGCTTGGATGGAAAAGCATGAATACGAATCTGTAACGCAAATGCTCGGAAGTATGAGTGCGGCTAAATACCATACTCCATTCGAATATGAGCGTGCACAATATATTAAAGCATTACATAGTGTGCACGTTCATGCTGAGAAGTGACTTACCCCTGTCACCTCGAACATCGCTTGGCGGTTGTGGCGATAGCGGGTGGAACATCGTGAGAGGTCTATCTAGCTTAAAACTACCGTTCTATTGCCAGATAGATTTCTCACATCGACCCATTTGCTCTGTCGCAAACCCTTTCGCCAAGCTATGTTCGAAATGACTGATTAAAGTCTGTCTGTAGCGTATAACGCTTCTCTACTCTTGAGTGCCATGTTGGAGAAGTGAACTGTTGAATTGATATCTTTCAATAGATTAACAGGATAGATGATGCGCGAGTCTTTTCTTGTGACGATAGGATAAAATCTTTTCTGATCCCGGTAAGAATACGTTGTGAGGATAACAGCATTATCCCCAAAGACTTCATCAATATGGCGTGTCATTGTGTGCATGCGGGAAGAAATGGTTTCGTTTACATCTTCCCAATTGACTAGTTCTCCACTGATTTCAATGTTCAAGTGAATAATCATTGCGAAGTCTTGTGATTTCTTAGAGCGATTTTTATCCAATACTTTCTTTGCTACTTGTAAAGCATTTACATCATCACCACGCCCTGTCTTTACTAGAACTGTTTTATTTCTGGGAAGAAGTTCGAATCCATCTCCATAGCAAATGAGTTCCTCTGCGTGATCTAAGTGGACATTTTTCTCTGCCTCAGGCATTGACAGAAGTTTTTTCTTTTGGTAAAGGGAATATCCAATGTTCCAAAAGCATTGATACAAAAAAGGAGCAAGTAGAGTTCTTGGTAAAGATTTTATTTTTCCAAGAGAAGATACAAGAGCATTTAGAATATCAGGCTGAATTAATTTCTGGGAAGGGTAATCGTTCTCATAAACAATCTTTGAAATCTCAAGCAGTAAAAACGATTTCATAGCGAGTGAAGTCTGAAAGTTCGTATGAAACAAAGGGAGGCTACCTTGCATTAGCTCCTCCGGTGTCTTAAAGTTTACAAAGCGAGCCGTAGCTGGATCTTTGATAGGATATTTTAAAAATCCTTTATAGAATACATCTGACAATTCATTCAAATTAAAATCTTTCATAATCTCTTCTGCACTGATGCGAATCGAATTTTCAAAGATAAGAGTCTCCGCCATCGTGTCTGTATTCGTTATGCCTTCTAACACATACAGTCGTTCTGGCTTAAAAACCTTTCGAATGGCACTCGTTTGATTTATGATTGCTTTATAGGCTTCTTCTTCATTGTTATTATGCGCGGCACATCCAAGACCAAGATCAGACCGATGCATATAGGCAATAAAAATGGCAGGCATTTCAGGAGTGTTACAATGAGCGTTATTCGCCACATTATCAATGCGATTCCAGAACCAGTAGTTGTTTTTATCTGTTGAAACATTATTTCCATCGGTGCGTCCGAAACGAATTGTTGTGGCAGGATAACCTTTTTGTTTACTACCATGCACTCGTCCGTCAATGCATTTTGTTACAAGAATCTTTGGAGCACGAGCGGCAAATTCCGATATGACGTTCTTCATGCTATTAAGAGTTTCTGATTCGTTAATATTATCTTGCAAGTATTGGTCTAGATATTGTTCTGTATTCATTTTAACCGATCTTTACGCCTAACGTTATCAAGGGCAAGCAATTTTCTAATCAACTTCGCTATTACAAATCAGAAATGTCTTCAGTCGCAATTGTGCAGAGTCCCTCTTCGTCTAGATTGGTGACAGTAACTAATCTATTAGCTTGGTTTCCATAAATCTTCTCGAAGAGGTTACGGGCAAATCGACCGTTGCCAAACTTTTTATCCCGTTTATCGTAGTGGGATTGTAAAATTTCTTTTACCTTTGTTGCGGCTTCTTCTGTGAGTTTGAGTTTTGATTTTGTAGTGATAGACGAGAAGATTGCAAATAATTCTTCCGGGCTATAGTCGTCGAATACAATGTATTTATTGAAGCGGGATTGTAGACCTGGATTTTTATTTATAAAGGTCTGCATATTATCCGTGTAACCCGCAACGATTACGATGAAGTTGCCACGATTGTCTTCCATGAATTTTAGAAGTGTGTTGATTGCTTCTCGACCAAAGTCATTCTCGCCACCTTCTGCGAGTGCGTAGGCTTCATCGATGAATAATACACCGCCGAGTGACTTCTGGCAAATCTCAATTGTCTTTGCAGCGGTTTGTCCTACGTAGCCTGCGACTAGTCCCGATCTATCTGTTTCTATCAAATGACCTTTTTCTAAGACGCCTAACGCTTTAAATATCTTTGCGATGAGTCTTCCGATTGTAGTCTTTCCTGTTCCCGGGTTACCGGTAAACACCATGTGAAGGCTTCTAGTTGGAACGGGAAGATTTTTTTCTTTGCGTAGCTTTTCTACTTTTAATACATTGACTAAGTTTGTGACTTCGCCCTTAACCGCAGAAAGACCAATGAGTTCATTTAATTCTTTCATGAGTTGGTCTAAATCATAAACTTCTTCTTTTCCTGCTTCCTGCACATTACCCTGCGGCTTATTCTCTTTTGCCTCTTTTGAGGAATTGTCTTTACTTCCAGAATCTTTCTTGATAGTTGTTGCAACACTTCCGAAGAAGTCGTTAAAGACTGAATTTAGATTGAGATAGTCTTTTTTTGTTCCCGGTAAATCGGAATACAAATCTTCGTTTGATTCGTGTAGAATTGACTGGTAACGGGTAAGTAACCGCTTCTCTATTTCAGTCACGACTCCATCTTGTTTTACAATTAGATTTAGAACTTGAAATAAAAAGTTTGCTACGATATACATATTGTTTGTGAGAAATACTGAATCGTAAAATTTTACAACACGAAGTAACATCGGAGGGTCTAGCTCTTCGATGACTAAATTCTTTTTGCCCTGTGGTTGGTTTTTTATATAGAGTTCAATTTCTGAGAGTAATTTTGATTTGTCGTAGCGAGTGGAGGAGTCAATTTCTTTTAGAATTTCTGCAAACGTAGGAAGGGTCTTATCTACTTCTTTTGGATCGTTTGCGTAAAGGTAACTCGCAATACGAATCATCTCAGAGGCTAACAAATGTTCTGCGTAGATGACTCGTTTTTCGTAATCAGTGATGTCTTTAAAATTTAGCCTGTAGTATTCTGCGAGTGGCTCAACTAGTTTTAAGATTTCTTTAATTTGTGTTTTGATTAAAAGTAATTCCAAGGATGTTACATTCCTTCCATTTTCAAGGTTTTGTCCATGACTGTAATCTCTGCGTCTAAGTCCATGATGTCATTTTGAATGAGTTTATCATGGTGCTTTTGAAATGCATCTATGATAGAGACTAAAAGCTCATCTACTCGTTTCAAAGATTCTTTTAGTTCAGGTGAAATTACTTTTTGCGAAGAGAGATCTATATACTTGCGGATAATCTTGATTGTAGTGTCGAGGTAGTAAGAAAGAAACTGTCTAGAAATTTTTATATCTTCAGGGTCGTTCTTAAAGTTCTCAAAGATTTTTACTACTTGTTCTCTGATTTCTAATACTTTTGCTTTTACAGATGGGTCTTGTATTTTTGCTGAGAGTTTGTCTATTTCGGCTACTCTGTCTTTGCCGATAGCCATCGTCTCTTTGAGCATACTAGCTGTTACCTTGTCTAGATTCTCAAGAGTGCGAAGCTCTGCCATCTGTGCTTCAAAGTCAGATCTATCTTTTTCTAAGTCAGGTTGTTTGAAAAAACTCATTGGGTATTTGATTAGACTTTTGTAAGAGGCTTTAATTGAGCCTGTTATCGTTGCACCAAAATGATAAATTCCCATCGAGGTATAAGAGAGAATTTGCATGATAGTGCTGCCTGTAGGCAAATTACCGTCTATCACTTTGTCACCACCCCATAGATAGCTAACCCCTGCACCGAGTGTTGCCATAAAGCCTTGCATAAAAATCGCTTCCTTTGCATGAGATGCGACAAATTTAGATTTGCCCCCTTTGGTAAATAAAATATACAAAGGAACAAGCATGGCTCCAAGCATCGCAATCGGAAAGGCAAACGCAACGCCTTTAGATAGTAAAATGAGTAGAAGAGGGTAGGCGAGAAGCATAGACAGGTGAGAGCGTCTACCCCATTTTACCTCTTCATCGGTAATTTTATTGTTTTCTTCTGGCATGGCTTACAGTGATTTTGTGTTCATGAGTTTGGTTTTGATTTCTTCTTCCATCTTGATAAGCTCTACTTCTACCGCCTGACGTTTTTGCTTACCTTCGGTTTGAATCTTTAAAGTCTCATCTAGAGTAAAAATTAAATCTGTATTGATTTTTTTCAGAGTTTCGATTTCTAAAATTCCTTTCTCTGCTTCTTTGGCAACTTCGATAGTTCCCATTTTTAGCATTTCTGAATTTTTAGAAAGAAGTTCATTCGTAACAGAGGTTACTTCTTTTTGCACGCCGAGAGCTTTTTTTTGTCGCATCAGACCGATTGCAATCACGAGTTGATTTTTCCAAAGTGGAATTGTGTTGATAATAGAGCTTTGGATTTTTTCGACCAATACTTGGTTGCTGTTTTGGATAAGACGGATTTGTGGTCCTGTTTGGAGAGAAAGCATTTTTGTTAATTTCAAATCATGCAACTTTTTTTCGAAGCGATTTAAAAGTTGAATATAATCCTGATACTTTTGAGCGTCTACTGGGTCGTTGCCTTTCTCTGCTTTGTCTTTGTATTTTGGTAATTCTTTTTCGCGGAGTTCGGCTAATTTCATTTCGCCGGCGAGAATGTATTGGTTTAATTCTTTGAAGTAGTCTAAATTTTTTGCATAGAGAGAATCAAAAAGTGTGATGTCTTTTAGAAGCATCATTCTAGATTTATGAAGTTCATCTACAATCTTTTCGATTTGAACGCTGAGTGTATCGTATTGCGCGATAAATTTTTGAGAGGACTTAACAAGAGAGCCAATGAGCGGAATCTTGGAAAGAAAACTATCTTCATCGGAAATACTTTCTACATCCATGTCTTTTACTTTGAGCATTAGGTCTGTTAGAATTCTTCCCGTCTCACCTGTGTCTTTTGATTTGATTGAGCTTAAAATCTGATCAGAAAAATCAGAAATTTTCTTTTGTGCTCCGGAGCCATACTGTAAAACAGACTGCGTATCCTCTATATTGATTTGTTTAGAAAGTTCGATAATCTTTGCTTGCTCTTCTTTGGATACGTCTTGCATTGTATCTGCTGGTTTAAGTTCTACTTGTGCTTGCGTCTGTGCTTGTGTTTCAGTGGAAGAATTTTCTGCCATTTAATTGCTCCTGTAATCGTAATTACGAACTTACACTTGCAAATCAAATAGGCAAGAAATTTTTTCTATTGATAAGATTGCATACATTACTAGGATTGCAGTTGTAAGGGCAGCATATGGCAGGTGAAATAGAAAAAAATTAAAGCAGTTAGAAAAGCCCGAAAGAAACATTGAAAAACGTTTTCGTAATATAAAAGAACTAGTCCTAATTATCCTGCTTTGTTTCATAAACTGTGGATTTTTCCCTTCAAAGCCTGGACCAATATTAAAGCGGAGCGTGTTTTATGATACCTGCATCCGCACCTATATTTATACAACACCATCTAAAGCGTACGATAAAAATTCTAATTCTGATTTATATTCAAACAATACTTTAATTTTTATGCTTACTTTATGCAAATACATTTAGTAATGATCCAACTGATTGTACATCCAATGACTTTCGTAGATTTTTAGAGAAGAATAATATACTTGAAGCAGGGGGATGTCCATCTAATACGAATCGTGAATAATCTATGGAAAACACAGAATTGAGAGTTAAATCGGTGTTATCCGTGTTCATTCGTGGTAATTTCTACAATCTATTATATATTTCCCGAAACTTATCATTGCTGACAAGATTTTCACTGGATAGATCAGGACGAATTCCGTTCACATAATTCTAGTCAACGTTAAGTGGTATTATTTGCCCTTTACTATCCTTCGTATCAAATATACTATCAATGATACTGTCATGTTTACTATCAAAGATACTGAAAAACGATTTTTGAGTATCTTTGATAGTATTCTAGAGATTAATGCTGTCAGTATACTTCACTTATAGGCACTCAATACAGATTCGAAATTTTTTCATTGGGAGGAACATTTTTGAGTATTTTTTTTTCTCTTTCTATTGAATACTTGTCTAAGTTTAAGTCAACGGAGGATTCAATGAAAAAAATGATTAGTTCAATCGTATTAGGAATTTCCCTTTTGGTTTTGGGAATGGAAGTTTCCGCTCAAGCGGCAAATTTTACAACAACAGGCTCAGGTATCAGAGTAAAGAAAATAGCTTTTGTTAGTGTGAACGTGTATGCAATTACTCACCAGATGAAAGATGTTCCAGAAAATCGAGCAGCCGCAGAATTTATCAACGCGGAAACAGATAAAAAGTTTATTTTGAAGATGAAACGGGATGTGGATTCGGCAAAAATTGTTTCTGCGATTAATGATGCTTATGCGCTTAATGGTTATTCTAACAAAGCAAACCAAGATAGCTTTAGTAGTGTTTTGACTGGAGACCTGAAAGAAAATGACACCATCACTATTTCGTATAACGCTACATCTAAAAGCGTTACATGCAATTATGCCGGGAAAACATCTACTGTTGCAGGCTCTGATTTCATGAAAGCAACCTGGTCTATCTGGTTCGGAAAAATTGACCAACCAGCCCTTACCACAGCTCTCGTCGGAAAATAATAAATTTAAAAGACTATCACCGAGGTCACCGATAAAAGATACGATAGATTGTCATTTCCATTATGCTTCGACCCTTAGAGAGAAACATTGAGTTTCGTTTTCTGCCTAGAATCTCAATCACTTGAGAGCGAGAGCGATGGGTAGAAACTCTGGGATGACACTTAGTTTGAGTCCACATCATTTTTTATCGTTTTTTTATTGGTGTTCATCGGTGGTAATCTTTAAAACATTTCTCCTAATTAGAACGCATTGGATTGAGTAAATAAAACTGCTTTCTAATTCTTATCCCTATAATTCTATGGAATCATTTAGAACAAATCAAAGTGAGTCCTATGAATCAGAAATTAGTTTTATTCTTTTTAATTGGGTTATTGGCATGTAGATCATCGAATGATGAAAGTATTATTCGTAAGCATCCAAGTGCCATTGATATAAAACCCTCTAGTGTAAAGTTCTTCAAAGAGGTATTGCCTACACTTGCCAAGAAAAAAATTCTTCTAGTCACAAATCCGTCCGGCATTGGGAACAATCCCGAGCGGCTAATGCAGACTTTCTCCGAATATGAAATTCGTCTCCAATATTTAATTGGATTGGAGCATGGATTCTTGGGACTCGATGAAGATTTTAGCTCTACACCGGTTACGATTGATTCCACCTTCAATGTTCCCATCTATCATATTTACAAATTAAAACCAAGTGATATTCAACTATTGCTCAGTGGAGTAGATGCCGTTGTATTTGACGTTCAGGATATGGGAATGCGTTGTTATACATACCTCACAGTCTTAAAACGAATCATGGATCAAATTCCAGACAATAAAATTCAATTTGTGCTACTCGATCATGTAAGTCCTGGAATGGAAATCGCTACGAGTGGCTCTGAGTTGAAAGGCGGTTACGAGAACTTTGCCGCTGACTTCCCCCTTCTTTTTTTTACGGGGCTTACACTTGGTGAATCTGCAAAGTATTATAACGCAGAATATTTACAGAACAGAATTGATTTGACTGTCATTCCAATGGAAAATTATACAAGAGGAATGCGATTTGAAAAAACCGGTCTTGTCTGGAATACTCCATCGCCTAATTTACCCAATCTAGACTCTGCTCGCAATTATCTAGCTCTAGTTTTTTTAGAAGGAATTAATATTTCTGTCGGACGTGGAACACAAGCTCCCTTTGTTTACTTTGGTGCTCCTTGGTTTAAAGATTCAGAGGAATTCTCTAGTCTACTCCATACAGATTCAGGGAATGATTATTACTTTCAGCCTGTTTTCTTTAAACCTGCTTTTGGTCCCTATAAGGATAAAATTTGCCGTGGACTTCGTATGACTGTTGTGAATTTGAATTATAATCCGATAAGATTAGCATACAATCTAATTAAATTGTTGAAGGAAAATTATAAACGTGATTTCAAATGGAATGGCGGTGGAGAGAAATTCTTTATCGACAATCTCTGGGGAAACGATGGATTTAGAAAAGCAATCGATGCAAATCTTACCTACGAAGAATTTCATGCAACCTTCGCAAGTGTAGAAGAAGCATTTGCTAAAAAAATAAAAAAATATTATATCTACTAAACGGAGAGGATAATGACTAACATGAAAAAAATCAAAAGTATTGTAAAAAATTCTTTTTTCTTAACAATTCTTTTACTTCTAACTGCTAACTTAGGTGCTGAATCAAAATGGGTCAAGCTTTCAAAGACAGACCGAGAAAAAGCATTCAAAGAATTTGACTACGACAAAGTAAAAAAAACTCTAACGGCAAAATACAATTATGCGAAAGAAGTTACGGTTCCTTATTCGATGTGCCAGGAAGCATTTCCTGATTTACCCGGACAATTTCCCTGTAGCTTTCTTTCCGATGAACATTCTATTAAAAAAAGCGTAGAAGATGTAAACAGTGAAGCTGGAGCAGGGGGAAGAATTGGAATTCGCATTTCCAAAGAGAAAAACCTTATTGGCGGCAAAGTATTCTTAGTCGGTGAAGACCAGAGCTCTGACGGAACTGTCAATGAAGACATGCTCCAGGTATTCTATTTAAAGAATAATTATATTTCTCATTATACCTACAAAGACCAATTAATTCTTTTCAAATGGACAGGCAAGAAAGGAGAAGAGACACTGGTATCCATTCTACTTGTTAAATTTGACAAGAACAAAGAAGTTAGTTTTTCTAAAAGGATTGATTTCTAATGAAAGGTTTCTTGCGAATGATGAAGCATGATGGGTTACTTCCTGTTACCTACCACTTTGTCATGGCAGAGTATGACAGTGTATCGAAGAAAACACAAAAGGCAGAAGCAACAGAAAAAAGAAGTGAGTTTACAATGAACTCACTTCTCGGGAAAAAACTAAGACTCTCCTTTACCGAAGAAATTCGCTGTGTAGATTGCGGGAAGGTTACTAAGAAAAGCTTTGCACAGGGGTCTTGTTATACTTGCTTTTTAAATCTTGCGAGTAATGATATGTGTATCCTTAAACCCGAAACATGTCATCATCATCTAGGAACTTGTAGAGAGCCAGAATGGGGACTGGCGAATTGTTTTAAAAAGCATACACTCTATCTCGCCAATACGAGTGGAGTGAAAGTGGGGATAACAAAAGAAAACCCCGTTTCTAAAAGATGGGTCGATCAAGGAGCCATGTATGCTTTGCCTGTAATTGAATTTTTATCCAGAAGAGATTCAGGAATTGTAGAAAGCAGTTTAGCAAAGTATGTTGCCGATAAGACTTCCTGGCAGAAGATGATTGGCGGAGATTCAACTCCGATTGATTTGTTTTTAAAAAAGAAGAATTACTAGCTAAGATAAATCTAAAAGAGCTTGTGAAAGATTTTACAATAATTAAAAATCCAACTCTCACCGAGATAAAATATCCGATTGCAAGCTATCCTTCTAAGAAAGTTTCTTATAAACCAGATAAGACAAAACCAATTGAAGATACTCTTGTGGGGGTTAAGGGGCAGTATCTGCTCTTTGAAAAAGGTGTAATTAATATTCGCTCTTACAGTGGATATTATGCTGAGTTAGAAATAATCGAGTGAGTCATGAAATTATTTTTAGTATTTTTCCTTACAATCTACTTTTCTATTGGGGTATACGCGGATAATCTAGAACCGATTCGCAAACTAAGAGAGGCAGGTCGTTTTGATGAAGCAATTGAGACTCTGATGAATTCGAATTATACAAGTGATATTGAATCAGAAATGCTTCTCGCAAAATTATACTTAGATAAAAATGCATACGAAGATGCAGTGCGTGTTTATACTCGCATTTGCAATGTGCTGAATACTCACGATTGTTTCAATGAACTTGCAATTACTTATCTCTCTATGGGAAATTACCAACAAGCAATTGATGAATTTGAAAAATCTATTTACTTAAACCGTAAGTCCGCAATGGTTTATTCCAATTTGGCGCAAGCTTACTTAATTGTAAAAAAATACGATAAAGCAGAAGAGGCTCATAAAATGGCACTCAAACTTTCTTCTGAAAATCCAATTGTAAAAGTAAACTACGGAGTCTTCTTGATTAAAACAAAAAAATATGCAGAGGCGAAAGGAATTTTAAAAGATGTTCTGAGAGAGAATACTTCTATGTTTGTCGCTGAATTGTATCTTGGAATTGCACACTATATGAAAGAAGAATACAATTCTGCACTTATTCACCTCAATCGTGGATTATTGATCAATCCAGAATCCTATGATTTGCATTACCACAGGGCGATTGTCTATTATAAGAAAGGTGATTATATCAATGCATTTCTTGATTTAAAAATGGCGGACAAGATTTCTCCTGATAATCCTAAAACCGGGGAACTAAAAAAACTAGTAAGGCAGGATTCAAAGCTATGAAATGGAATTCTATTTGGTTAATCATGATTATCCTGTCTGCGGATTTAGCTGCTCAAGTAGGACGAAATTTTAAAGTCACTGAATTTGGAATTCTAAACTATGCAGACAGTAAAAACGTAGTGACAGAGAGCGTTTTAAAAGACAAAGTTCGTATGGACAAAACAGAATCTAGTCCTCAGATTAAAAACTTCGCACCTAAAGAACAAAAGTTTGACATAGACCCGATTAAGAAAGCGGATCTATTAGGAAATAGGGGAACTCGTTTTGCTATTCCCGAAAATGCCTTTGTGGATAATACAGGTAAGCCGGTAGAAGGATCTGTCACCGTGACTGTCACAGAAGTCATTGACGAGCTAGATTTTCTTACCTCCGGCATAGGGCTAGTCTATTATAGCAAGTATGGTAAAGAATTGTATTTGATTTCGGGTGGAATGTTTAAGATAGAATACAAACAGGGAGAGAATAAAGTTCAGCTTGCCCCGGGCAAATCTATCGAAGTGCAGTTTCCAGATGTTAGCCCCAAGGAGAGTTTTAGTCTCTACCATATGGATGAAAGCGGAATTTGGAATTTGAAATCTTCTCTTTCCAATAATGATCGCATAGATGCAGGAACTATTGATAAAAACAATCTAGAAGGACGTAAGATTGTAGGAGTAAGAATTGCAATTATCGACAAGCCCGGCTACTGGAACTTTGCCTTTCCTGAATTACAACACACCTGTCTCAAAGGAACGATAGACGATAGCAAAAATCCCGTCGGGCAAAACATTGATTTAACAGTAATCGTTTTAGATGTGAGAGGATTTTTTTCTCGTTCTAGTAAAGAAAAAGAATTTTCCATTAACTCCTATAAAAAACGTCCTGTTCGAATTTTAGCTATGGACGAAAAAGGAAATCTGGGTATGTCCGGTCAGATTCAAACCTCTGATAAGAATGGTTACGATAAAAATACAGAAGGACCGGATAACTTTAAACAAGCAATTGGAAGTATTGAACTCAAGAAAGTTCCAGATGATGTTTGGAGAGATGAAAAGCTATTCCGGCAATTGCTTGGTTTCATCCAAGAAAAATACTATGTAAAATATCGAAAATAAAAAAAGGTAGAGTTGGCATTGTTTTAAAAAAAGGAAAAGTAAAATGTTACAATTAGAAAATAAAAATCCTTATAGCAAGTCGGAGATACTTGCTTCGATGGATGATATCAATCAAAAGGTAAAATCTTTTTATAGAGAGATTAGCCCGGAACTTTTTTTTCATGATGGATTGGGTGGTTGGTCGCCTGCTCAGAATTTGTCTCATCTAGGAGACATTGCAAAAGGAGGAGTGCTTTTACTTCAATTGCCTAAATTTCTTTTTTTAATCTTTGGTAAAAGAGAATCACAGAGAGATTTTAAAACTCTACAAACTGATTATATTGGAAGTGATAAATCCATTTATCTAGGTCCCTTAGTGCCTGCCTCCATACCACCAAAGGATTATAAAAAGCAAATCGCGGACTTAATGACAAAATGGGATAAGGTTTGCACGGAACTAAAAGAAGTAGTGCAAAGTATTCCAGAAGAGGATTATGATAAGTATTCTATGCCTCATCCCACAATGGGAATGCTTTCGCTTAGAGAAGTCTTGTATCTAATCATCATTCACCCCATTCATCATAGCTATAAAGTAGAACAAAAAATATCTGCCCGTAAAGGTTAGTGGATAAAATAGATTAGCCACAGAGCCACCGAGGCTCAGAGAAAAAGAGGGTATATACAATTTTGGTTTCGGGTGAAAGAAATTTCCTAGACATAGCTCGGCTGCTGGGAGTAAGCGGGCGGAATTTACAAGATAAAATTTTCAAAGTCTACTCTAGCTTGAACATCTATACTTCAAACGCGAAAAATTTCTAAGGTAATGGAATTATTCCTTCGTGATCTTCGCGCTCTTCGTGGTTAAAAAATCTTTAAATGTAAATGACTCTTTTGTAGTTAATGATTCTTTAAAATTAAAGCTCTGCGAATTTCTTTAAAGCGATTTTTCTAAGTTTCATATGTTGTTCGTCGGTGAGGCTTCCCTTTTTTCCGAGAGGGCTGTTGTCTATTACGCTGTGCTTATGCTCAATAGAATCAAACTTTACACCGGCAGCTTTAAAGTCTTCGGGTGTCATTGTGATTGTCTTTCCATCTTTGGTTAATACTGAGTAGTCGGTGTTATGACTTCCATGGTAGTTTGTGACTTTGTCCTGAAAGTCAACGGCTCCCTGACAGTGGCAAATACCGTGTATTCCCTCTTCCTTAACTTCGAAGGAGTAGAAACTAGTTCCGCGGATACCGGCTACGGAAGTAGGCATTACAACATTGAAATTGGAATCTTTGTTTCGCTTTTTAGCTTTAATCCAGAAGTTGCCTTTGGTGGAGGCTAGCTCTTGCTCTTTCTCGTTGAATTTGTTAATGCTAAATTCAGCATTCTCTTGAATCTCAACAGACGCGGAATCGTTTTCGAACTGAATAATAGCTACTGACTTTTCGCCTGTCTTAATCGTATCGCCTTCTCCAATAGGAGAATCCTTCTTAGCCGCAACAGTGCCTGATTGGTTTGTGATTTCTACCTTGCCAATGACAAAGATAAGATTTCCTTTGGTTGCAGTTTCTTTTGGCTTATTGCAAGTAGCTACTCCCATTGCAATTGTTAAGATGATGATTGTATAAATATGTTTCATAAATAACCTCTTTTTTCCTACTTAATATGTTACAATAAAAGTTACAATTCATTTTTAAAAAAAAGTTTAAGAGACTGTGTAGAAAGTATTTTTTTAACCACGAAGAGCACGAAGAATTTTCAAATCCAGAATATCATCGGCGGTGAAATATTTCCTTTTACACAGTCCCAGGCACTGAGGGGAGGATTGGTTGTTTCGATTTTATTTAGGTGCGTCGCATGAAAGAGAGCCAGTGGAAAAACGGGACTCCAAAGAACATACTGTAAATAAATCAAAAAAAACCTCAATTACGAAAAAAATAATATTCAGTGAAGAAGACTCTCTTTAAATCTCTCTGTGTCTCAGTGCCGGCGCCTGTGGTGAGTTTTATCGAACCATGGCAATCCTTTATAGTAATGAAATCAATGTTTGTTTTCGAATTCGATTAGAAATTCAATCAATGCATTTACGCCTTCCGGCGGCATTGCATTATAAATCGAAGCTCTAAATCCACCTGCGTCTCTATGACCGGGTAGTCCATGTAAGCCTCTTCTTTCACTAGAGAAGGTAAATTCTTTTTCTAAAGATTTATCTTTCAAATGAAAGACCACATTCATAGAAGAGCGATGATCCCCTTTAACAGGGCAAGAGTATAATCTTGATTTGTCGAGAAAGTTATAGAGAGTGCGCGCTTTATTTTCATTCATGTCTTCGATTGCGTCGATTCCACCCATCTTCTTACACCAATCAAAGACTAGCTTGGCGATGTAGATGGAGTAGGTAGGTGGAGTATTGTAGAGAGATTTATTCTTGGCAATGGTAGAATAGTTGAGAAGCACCGGCATAGGCTCCTTAACCCCTTCGATTAAATCATTTCTAGCGATTACTATCGTTAAGCCGGAAGGTCCGATATTTTTTTGTGCACCCGCAAAGATGATACCAAAATCACTTACATTGATCTTTCTAGAAAGCAAATCACTCGTCATATCAGCAACGACAGGGACTTTTTTAATCTTTGGTAATGTTTTATAGCGAGTTCCATAAATGGTATTGTTAGACGTGATGTGTAGATACTTTGCGTTGGCGCTGATATTGCTATCGTTTAGATTTGGGACGAGTGTATAATTGTTTGCTTTATCGTCGTAGATGATGTTGGTGTTAAAACCCAATTTCTTTGCTTCTTGCTCTGCCTTGTTTGCCCAAACACCAGTGATAGAAAAATCAGCAGTCTCACCCTTACGAAGTAGATTCAAAGGAACTGCGGAAAATTGAAGAGTAGCCCCCCCTGGATAAAATAGAACGGAATAGTTTTCTGGAATGGAAAGAAGTTCTCTCAGAGTTTTCTCAGCACTTGTTAGAATTTCGTCAAAATGGTATCCGCGGTGACTCATTTCCATGATAGACATTCCCGTTCCCATATAATCTAGAAATTCTTTCTGGGCTAATTCCATCACGGGGGCAGGAAGCATCGCCGGACCTGCGTTAAAATTGTAAACTTTCACTTTTGTAGGGTTCATAGATATAGAATTTTTTAACTAGGTTTGAAATCAAATAAATATTTCCTCCAAAATCAATCTTTTACTTTTCAAATCCGACATTCTAAAGTAGGGAATTCGGCGGTTTTGTTATTGCTTTGCCCCTAACATTTGTAGGAAGTGTAATTTATGAATTCAGTTGTGAAGTTTTTTTCGTCCTTAGTGCTCCTCTCGTCCCTGTCTTTGTTTGCCCAAGAAAAAGCAAAACTAGGTGAAGGTGAGATTCGTGATTCAGAAAGAATCCGTTTTACCAATAGATCCAATGCTAGGGCAGCAGAGAATGTTAAAAGGCAAAATGATACAATCGGGAAAAAGCTTTCCGAGTTAATCGAATCTGAGCCTACACAGGTGCACGATTATAAAAATGTTTCTGTGCGTCGTATTTTGGCGGATAAGAACGGAATGTTCGGAGGAGATATTATTTCTCTAGAATCAGATTCCAGTTTCGGTCATATCAACTCGGTCTACCGAATCCTTGCTTCTTATATTTCTAATTCGTTTGGTTACGGTGAAGAGAAAGCAGATATCATCGCTCTCTATGTTCTCTATTATAATGCAATGCATAGAAATGAGAAAAGCTATTTCAAGACAAAGTATACTTCTAATTTACTAGACACTCTAAAAGTGAATAGCACAGGAATTGGAAAGACTTATAAAGAATGGGCAGGGAGAACACAAATCGTAATTCCTCTCGAAGCAAATGCACTCAAAGAAAACGAAATCGATGTTACCCTCGATGAATTAGGCAATGAAGTAAATAAGATCATTGATGAAAAGAAAAACGGCGCAGAAGAAAAAAAGAAATTTGCTGAGGTCGTAAAAGAAAAAATCATCGAAGAGAAAAAACTCCTAGAGGAAAAAAAAGAAGAGCTAAAAGTCAAAGAAGAAAAGATTGCTCTCAAAGAGAAAGATGTTGAAGCAAAGAATCCTCCTGAAATTAAGAAAGAAATCATAGAGCCTAAAAAAGAAATTGTAGAAGTCAAAAAAACAGAGCCAAAGCCTGAGCCTCCAAGAGAAGTTGTAAAGAACAATCCAGTAGAGCCTGTGAAGACTACTCCTGTGCAACCTGTGGCAAAAGAAACAGCCGTTGTGAAAACAGAAAAGCCAATTGAGAAAGCTCCTGAAATTAAAAAAGAGCCAACTGTAGATGTAAAGAAAATAGAAAAAGAATTGGCTGTCGTTAAACAGGAATTAGCCAAGAAGATTGAAGTCGAAAACAAAAAGAAAGAGTTTTCGCCTAACGTCATTGATGGTAAGATTGTATTCTTAAAAGTGGTGAAATACGATACAGCAGAAGGACATTTTAATAGCGAGCTACATCTGATTGATCCAGAAAAAGATGATGCAGTCCTAAAAAGTGATTTCAATAAGATTTGCAGTCGTCAGTTCAAAGAGTTTGGGGGTAATATCGTAGTAGTCGGATTTAAAGACGGACACAAAGACGAGCACCAACTTTATCTTATCAACAAAAAAGACTTAAAAGAAAACGGGAAGTCGACATCTAATGTTTTTTCAAGAACGATAATCGAAATTATTGGAGATGAACTCTATGCCTTTGAATTTGAAAAGGGTAGCTATTATATTTCTAAGTTCGACAAGGGGCTTCGTCGCCTTATCCGCTCTGACAGAGAAATCAATCCAGATTCTAACCTAACCTTCTACGGAAAAAAAATCTACGTAACCGGCAAAGCAGAAACCGGTAATGCAGTCGATATCCGCATATTCAACAAAGACGATTTAAAGTTCATAGGTAAAATTAAACCTTAAGAATCTGTAAATCTAGATTCAACTCAGAATGCTCTAACCACAATGCTTCGACCCTCAGATAGAAGCATTGAGTTAAAAACAAATTCCAAGTTATCTTAAGATGTCGCCTTGAATAGGTTCATCGTGAGGGGATCTAGAAGTATTCAGACTAAGATTTCATGGTTTTACCGAAAGAAAAGAATGAAGAGGTTCCGAAATCATCTATGATATTGGGTATGTGGGGTTTTAGATAAATATAGCCTGTCATCCCGAAATTTTCAGTCGGGAATCTCAACTTATAAAAGAATTTACTCCCGTCATTTCGAACATGCATCATCGTGAGAAATCTATTTGGCAAAGAAAGGAAAAAATTTTTACTTCTAAGGGCACGAAGGAAGGCAGAAGGATCAGTGCGGTTGCTTGTTGATGCTAGTCTTCTTATGTATTGGCTCAAACTTGTATGATTGCATATTGGTAATACTGATGTTTTTTATCTGAAAATAATATATCTGTAGGTTATACTCTTGACATTTATTGGTGATATCTGGATGATTAGTAAGACATCTTTTAAAGAAGTTTTAAATAGGAGACATTTATGAAACTAGAATTTAAAAATATTCCGAATTGGGTTAATCCTGCTTTACAAGGGTTAGCATATTGTATAGGATATAAAAAACAAATGTATTGGAGGTATCATTTTAGCGAAGGCTTTATAACGTCGGAATTGTATACTCTCTTAAACTCGCACAAGAAAAGCACTCAGATTGTTCTGGCAGAATTTCCATTTGAAAAAATGTTAGATGGATTCAAGTTACCAAAACGTTCTGGCAGTGATGATAAAAATACATTCGATGGAAATATTAAAAAAAGTGGTAGAATGCCTTCTGTTGACATTATTGTCGTAGATGATAGTAATATGAATGCTAATAAAAAATCATATGATAGTTTAGAAAATAGAAAATCTAATGATTTTATTCTCCCCAAGGATGCTGAGCAATTTTTATTTGAAATTAAACTGTTTGAAGGGGAAGGTAATATTGATTATGATTTTACAAAAGTGAATAGTTATCTACTTGCCAATGAAAAGGCTAGAGGATTTTCTTTAATTGTTATTCAAAATGGAATAATTGATAAGAATGGGAAACCAAAAACTGAATTAAAAATAAATGGTGAACCTATTATTGATGTTATTATAAACAATACTCATAAGGAAAAAATCAAGAAAACGAGAACTATATTAAATTTTCATACAGACACTTATTCTAAAGAAAACTATTCCTTTAAAGTAAGAAGAATTTATAAGGCTTCAGCAACTATGCAAGTAACTCACAAAAGTATTTTTATTCTATTAGTCGAAATATTGCCAATTATTAATTAAAATATAACTTAGTAAAAGTTAAGTAAGGGACGGAAACTATGGCACTTAAAAACATTCTAGATAAGGATGTAATTTTTCGAGATATTACTTTAAAAAAATATTTAAGACTAGTTAAAGATTGTTTAGATGAAGATTTATATGAAGGGGCTTTAATTATATCTCAAATAAAATTGGAGCAAATCATAAAAAGAATTATAAAATATACTTATAAAATAAATCAGATTAGCCCTACAAGTATTGATATATATTTGGATAATACTGCAAAGAACATAAATATATTAACAAATATATGTTTTCAAGAAGCGTACGGAAAAAATTGTGAGCAGTTTATTATAGATGGACTAGATAAGTCCGAAGAGAAAAAACATTTTAAAAATTTATGGGATAATTTTATATTATCTTCGAAGACATTAAGAAATTCATTGATACACACTGGCTCAAGTTCTTCGCCTGCAAGCCTTGTCTTTTCCGCTATAAATAATATATATTTAATCGATTTAATTCGATATAGTTTTAATAGAAGTTATCCGCATTTTGACATAATTGGAAAATTTAGTAAATTAAAAGTTTCCACAAAAAAATATAAGTACAATACAGTTGAAGATTTTTTAGGAAAAAAAAAGAAAATTTTACTAAACTCGAGAACGAGGAGCATTGATTTTCGAAAATTGAAGCATACATGCTTGTCATATCAAGTTTATTTGAAAGAATCTATTAATGCCCCTTAAACTCCATCTATCAACTCAGGAACAAATCACCCGAGGCATAGAACAACTTGCCCTCGGGTGGCAATTCATAAGTAACCCCGAAACAGAAAAGAAGAAAGTTCCGATTGATTTAATGATAAATATATTGGAAGAGTCTTACAACGATTTGTCGGAAAGACAAGAAAATGGAACAGATTATTTAGACCGAAGATATAGGAATTACAGAGAGAAGTTAGGCGAGAAACCTTTTTATATTAAAATAGACTTTCAAAAGAAAATCATTCAAAACTTTAAAGGGAACGAAGAGAATATACGAAGGCTTGCAAAGGTTTATTTGGAGAATTATGCAGAGGATTATAGTGATTATATTCTGGATAATTATTTTAAAGTTCAAAAGGAAAACGGACTTTTAGAATATTCTCTTTTCGTTATAGTATTTTTTAATCTTGCATCTAGGTTAGGATTGACTGTTGAGATGACCTATGATAATATTTTAGATTCATCAAAAAAAAGAAGACGGAGGATAATACCAATCGGAGTTTCCTGTCGCCGTCCTTATCTCAACTTGATTGCACAAGACTGTAATGATAAGATTTATAAACATTTTGTTTTGAGTTGTATTACAGAAATTCATACTGATATTTTTGAATTTGCCAATGATTCTGAGCGTAAAAGAAATAACCTTGATTTAAAACATTTTCGGAATTCAAAAGACTATCGCTTTGGAAAAGAATACGTAACATACAAAATAGAATTAAAGAAAAAATTTCTAAGACACTTCCGTAATGTTTACTTCCCTGAATTTGAAACGATTGAAGAGAATAGTGATAAAGTAATTTTAGAAATTACGACTTGGGATTATCGGTATTTTTATAATGCAATTTTTAATTACAGAGAGCATTGTTTGCTATTAGCCCCAACCGACAAAGTTGACTTTTATAAAGATATTTTACAGAATACATTAAAAAAATATTCAGACGATTAAAAAAACTTCAAAGCGGAAAAACTTTTCCTCTATTTTTTACAATAGTGTGATAACGTTAGATGTAGTTTTATAGGAGAGAAAATGTCATTTATCGTTAACGTTCAATACAAACATGGAAAATTAAATCCTACCAGTCAGTCAGCTTGGCAGGGTACCGTTATGGGAAAGAGTGAGTCTGCAATAATGGAGGTGCTCAATAAGCGTCATTCAGGAGAGAAGATAGTTATTTTGAAAATAACATGGAAGTAATATGAATAAATTAATTCCCCTAATCTTTCCATTTCTCATTGGATGTCTTTCTTATCCTACTAAGAAAGAGATAATCGAATTAGATAAAAAAATTCTAGATAAGACTTTTGATTACTCAATTGAGCAATCAGATATAGATGTAAGTTTAGAAGTAGTAAATAATGACCTAGTTGGTAAATTATTTAAGAAAGAACAAATAACATATCACATAAAAAAGAAAGAGATTACACAATTTGATAAAAGTCAATCCGGCGACTATTGGACAGGAGTAATAATTTATACTGTAGGCTCAATGGGCATGGCAATTCCGTTCTTAGTTTACGGGTATATCGAATCTTTAATTCAAGTCAATAGTAAAGATAGTGAAAAAATCTATGAAGAACAGGAAATACGTAAAAATGAAATAGATGAATTTAATCCTAATCAATTTTCAGAAGCAAGTTATTATGTTTTACTCAACAATAAAAAAAGATTAAAATTGCAAATTCATCTTTTACTGTATCTTTAGATTACTTTATGAACCAGAAAGAGGTTAATTTGGATTATGCGATATATTTAAAAAACACAGAAGTCAAAGCTGAAACAATTTCACTTAAAGATGATAATATTACAGGAACAAGTCCAAAATATAAGCAAATTCTCACGATGATAGAAATTGAAGAAAAGAAAAGAAAAATTGTAGAGGAACGAGAAAAGCAAGCATCGAATCAAAGAAAATCCATTGATAAAGAGAATGAAAATAAAGCACTGGAAGAATTTATTTATGAAAATAATGCTTATTTTCCAGACTTAAAAGAATGTGATTTGACAAAAGGTATAGAAATAAAAGAAAAACGAGGATATAAAGATGCTTGTAAAATAGGTAATCCTAATACTGGATATTCTAATGGAGCAAGGTTTAATAAGCAGGTATTCTTTTTTTGTATAAGCAAATATGATAAAAGGAAGACAGGAAAAGGAATCTCTTTTTTTCATAACTCTAATGGAGAATGGGGTAAAGATAAATCACAAGTATCTTGTCTAACTGAGTAGGAAAAATAAACCACCATATAACTCCAAGTAGCCACTTACGAGAGAGAACTACACTCCGCCGTTCGGAATGTCCCTCTCGCTCACCCAAAACCGGCAAAATTATATTAGCCACAGTTTGCGTATACTTGTCAGACTCACACAACTACCAATAATAGAAACAAACGACCACAGTTCCCCTGTTAAAAACACAGAGTCAATTCCACTGAGTAATCGAACAAATATTTCTTTTTTTGGAGATTTGAGAAAAACGAAAGAGGAAATGAAAAAAGAAATCCTCATTGCTGCAGCTGTGAAACTGTATCATGATAAAACGTAAAATCCTGTTAATCTTGTAAATCCTGTCAAAAATTTCTTTTACTATGCTATTACAAATACTTTTGCTTCAATACTTAGTCTTCGCAGTAAAGACCTCTTTCTAAACAAAAAATATCTGAGAACGAAGTGAAGTTTTATTGACTAGGTATAGCTATTGGTCATGCTAGAGTAGTTAAATGAAAGAAAAGAAGAAAGTTCCTAATCCTTATGGTCGTAAGAGATGGATATTTCTGTAAGTTTTCATAGTTATAATAAAAGGGAAAAATAATGAATAGTTCTCAAATAAATTTTTATCTAATGGAAGAAGATATTCAAAAGATAAGCGATTACATTGACTCGCAAAGACTTGTGATTGTTGCGGAGCCTATGCCTAATAAAAAATTGAATTTTGTTCCTTCCCTTCTAATTCATTCCCAAAAAAAAATAAAGGTTCATAGATATTTGATTTTTAGAAAAGAGGACAAAGATAAAATTGAAGCAAATTATATAGTCTCTCGAAACTATTTTACGGTAAATGAAACCTTTTCTTCTATTATAGAATTTATTCCCTCGGAAATTATTAATAATAAATTCTATAGGGGTAGAATATTTTATAATAAAAAATTCTATGCGGATAATGGTAATTTAACAGAAAAAGATCCTGTCTTTTTGAAAGTTGCAGGGGATCTATTTAAGTGGATTAAAAAGTCCATAAAAAATGTTAAATACCGCAACTTTGAAGAGTTCCTTGTTTCAGAAAACACACTTGCCTGGATAGAGCAAGAAAAGGGAACTCTTTTGTTAAACAATATTAGTCCTGATAAGGCTTCCTTAAAAGAATCAGAGATTGAGCAACGGATACGAATAGCAGTCTAGTCGGTTATACTATTTAAGTAATTTCGAGATTCATACTTGTGACTCATGGATCAGTAAAACCTCCCTTCTAAACAAAAAAAATGGCCGCGGTCAAATAAAAATTTGGTCGTTTCTAAATTAGAATTTGGTCGCGACCAAATTAAAAAATGGCCGTTTCTAAATTACAAAATGGTCGCGATCATTTACAAAATTGGCCGTTTCCAAATTTTTAAACCCCTCTGTGTCTTGGTGCCTCTGTGGCAAATGACCTAATCTTTTTAACCCTTGGCACAGAAATTGCTACAATATGAATGAGAATACAGCTATTTTGACTTTCAAATAGGAAAATATCATTTTCAAAATCAGAATGTTCTAAAATAGTGCAAAGTGTATCAACATATACGACAAGGTTAAGGAAAAATTATGAATAGTAGAACAGCCAGACAAGAAGCGATAGCTAGAATTACAGACTACATACCAGAGGATTCTGGTTATGATTTTATTGACACACCCGTGCCTGAACTATTCGGAAGCAAGGTTTTCAGCAACAAAGTGATGCAAGATCGTTTGCCTAAGAATGTGTATAAATCCCTCAAAAAGACAATCAATGAAGGAAAACCACTTGAACCAGAGGTAGCTGACGTTGTTGCAAATGCGATGAAAGATTGGGCACTTGAAAATGGAGCTACTCACTATAGCCATTGGTTTCACCCGCTAACAGGTTTAACCGCAGAAAAGCATGACTCCTTTATCAGCCCACAAGGCGTTGGGGAAGTTATCATGGAATTCAGTGGAAAAGAACTGATTAAGGGAGAGCCAGACGCTTCTTCTTTCCCATCCGGTGGAATTCGTGTTACATTTGAAGCAAGAGGTTATACCGCTTGGGATGCAACTTCACCAGCTTTTATCCGCGATACTACTCTTGTGATTCCGACAGCATTTTGCTCCTACACTGGCGAAGCACTTGATAAGAAAACTCCTCTCCTTCGTTCTATGGACGTTCTTTCCGAGCAAGCTCTTAGAGTTCTAAGACTTTTTGGAAATAAAACAGCTACTCGTGTTACTACTACTGTTGGTCCTGAACAAGAATACTTTTGTATTGATAAAAACTTCTTCAACTTAAGACAGGATTTAATGCTCACTGGACGCACATTGTTCGGCGCAAAACCTTCTAAAGGACAAGAATCCGAAGATCATTATTTTGGTTCAATCAAACCTAGAATCATGCAATTCATGATTGAGTTAGATGCAGAATTGTGGTTACTCGGTATTAATTCCAAGACTCGGCATAATGAAGTTGCTCCTTCTCAATATGAAATGGCTCCAGTGTTTACAACCACAAACATTGCGATGGATCACAACCAACTTATCATGGACACTCTTAAAAAAGTTGCCAACAAACACGGATTATCCTGCCTTCTCCATGAGAAACCTTTCAAAGGTGTAAATGGTTCAGGAAAACACAATAACTGGTCTATGTCATCTAACGATGGACAAAACCTACTTGAGCCCGGCGATAATCCACATGATAATGCTCAGTTTTTATTTTTCCTAGTCGCAACCATTATGGCTGTGGATAAGCATGGTGATCTTCTTAGAGTTGCTATTTCTAACGCTGGTAATGACCACCGTCTAGGTGCTAACGAAGCTCCTCCGGCAATCATTTCTATTTTCCTTGGAAGCCAACTTACAGACATCATAGATCAAATAGAAAAAGGTGCTGCAACTTCTTCTTCAGTAGGTGGTTTTATGGAGATAGGTGTTTCTACTCTTCCACCACTTCCTAGAGATACAACAGATAGAAATAGAACCTCTCCGTTTGCTTTCACTGGAAACAAATTTGAATTCCGCGCTGTTCCTTCTTCGCTTTCTCTTGGTTATCCAAATGCTTTCTTAAATACATTCGTTGCAGAAGCGTTAGATGAAATGGCTACTGCACTTGAAGCTGAAATCAAAGGTGGAGCAACTCTTGAAAAAGGGGTTCAAAAAGTTCTAACAGAAACGATTAAAAAACACAAGAAGATTATTTTTAACGGTGACAATTACACTGACGAATGGAAGAACGAAGCAGCTAAGCGTGGTTTGCCTAACTACAGAACATTAGTAGACGCACTGCCTTCTTTTATCAAGAAAGAGAATATTGCCGTATTTGAAAAATACAAAGTGTTTAGTGCTAGAGAAGTAGAAAGCCGTTATGCGATCATTCTAGAAGGTTACAACAAAGTAATCAACCAGGAAGGTCTTTGCACACTTGATATGGGGAAAACACAAATTCTTCCTGCTACACTTAGTTACCAAGGCGCACTTGCTAAAACTATTGCAGACACAAAAGCATTATTAGGCGAAGGTGCTGTAAAAGCTCAGTTAGAAACTTTAAAAGAAATTGCTGGACTTAATGAAAGCCTAAAATCTAATTTAGATGCATTGGAAAAAGCACTTGATCATGAAGATGCAGATGTGTTAAAACACGCAACTCATTTCAAAGACAGTGTGATTCCAAAGATGGGTGCAGTTCGCGAAGTCGCTGATAAATTGGAGACTCTCGTGGATTCTCAGTATTGGCCTCTACCAACTTATGCGGAGATGTTGTTTATCGCGTAATCGGTTAATGACTCTACTGTAGGTCGATTGTAAGGACTTGATTAATCAAGTCCTTACAATCTCTATACTACTAAGATTACTTTTTATTTCTCTACAAACTTCTTTGCTATCAACTCATTTACCTTCTTAGCATTCTCTGTATTCGGATTTTTTTTTTTACCAAGCGGGCTATCGTCTAGCATACTGTGGTTATGACTTTCATCTGATGTGACTCCTACCTTTTTAAAATCTTCCGGTGTTAATACGATTGTCTTTCCTGCTTTTGTTAGAACTAAATAATCACTATCATGGCTTCCTGAATAGTTAGAAGAGTTGTCTTTAAAGTCAACTGCTCCCTGGCAGTGGCAAACGCCTGTTATACCTGTTTCTTTTATTTCAAAAGAGTAAAGTTTTGTTCCTCTAATTCCGGCTACAGAAGTTGGCATTATGACTTGAAAGTTGGTGTCTTTGTTTATCTTCTTAGCGTCTAACCAGAAGTTACCGCTCTTAGAAATTAACTCTTGCTCTTTTGCATTGAATTTGCTAATTACAAATTCAGAGTTTTGTTGAATCTCAACAGAGCCTGCGTTTCCTTCGAATTCAACAATTGCGGCTGATTTAGCTCCCGTAAGAATAGAATCTCCTTCTCCTAAAGAGTCTCCTTTCTTTGCAACTGTCTTTGTTCCTTTCGTAATAATCGACACTTCACCAATTGCAAATTTCACTGATCCTTTTGCAGAAACTTTTGTCTCTGCTGGCTTACTACAAAAAGAAAATCCGAATGCTAATAAAATTAAAAGTATTTGTTTCATATTTGTCCTCTATTGTCATTTACTCGCTTTTGCTGGTAAGTGACAATTCATTTTAGTTAATTATGGATGGACTAAAGAACTTGACTTTCTGAATTATTTCGGATTTTTATTTCTTATGCGCGGTCTATTAATCCTTATTTCTATTATTCTGTTTTCCTGTAAATTCTTTGAGCAGGACGAAAAGAAAAACTTTACGCCTTTATCTGAATCGATGATTGTCTCGGAGCTAACGGGTATTAGCTTTTATCAGGAAAAAAACGATTCTTCTTCCATTGCAAAGATTCCCTATCGAACAACACTTACTATAACTCAGTTAGAAAATGGTGATACCTGGAGAAAGACAACCTATTCCGGGAAAACGGGTTGGATTTTATACAATGCAAATTTATTTTCAAACTACATGCCTGGACCGAAATACTTTCAAGTAGTTGCTAGGACTGGTCTTAATCTTCGAGACTCTCCAAGCTTAGAGTCCAAAGTTAAATTACTTCTGCCGGAAGAAGCGACAGGCGAAATACTAGAAGGCTTTGGATCCCCTATTCAAATTCAAGATAGATTGGGAATTTGGCTAAAGGTCAACTATGAAAAAAAGGAAGGATGGATTTTTTCTGGTTTTGTAAAAATTGTTGAATCTCTGGATGCTTTAAATGAAAAACAGCAAAGTGGATCTGATTATTATCTTTTACAGTATGATAAACCATTTCAATTAAAATCAATTGACTTCGATGAAAGCAATCCTGAATTAAAAAGAGCTAAGATTACGAAATACCAGCATAAGTATTATACAATCTTAGATGTAGATTATCAAGCTACGAAAGAAGAAGAAAATAATTGTAGGATTGAAACTTTCCATCGACTTATTTTTCAAAATAAATCTACAGGCAAATACTACGAAACCGATACCTATCATAGTGAATTTTTATCTACTTTAGACAATCCACTCCCCGATACAGTCTTATCAACCTGGTATGGATGTTGGTGTTGCTGTCCCTGGAGAGGGAGTAATCTTTATTTTCTTTTAGAAGATAAAATTCTAATGATTGGTTATGAAGCAGAAGAAGCTAAAGCATATTGTCTTCAGGCTAATGTCTATATATCGCAATCTGAATCTCAAAAGAAATATGACTTAGTTAATCGTAAACTTTATCTAAATATAAAATATCCGGATTGTGATAATATTCCGGAGGGTATAGAATCAGACTTAGAGGATACGAGAAACTGGACACCTACAAAATTCCCATCTAGTGTATTTGCTGTTCTTGATTTTAGTGGAGGGAAGTTAGTTATTAAAAGAACTTTGAATTCCGGAATTCCAAAAGAATATGAAGAAGCCTGGAAGAATGCAATTAATATTCCCGTTGTAACTCCAATGACAAAAGTTCCCTATTGAATGAATGAGTTAATCAGACTCTATAATTATATGTCAATATAGATTGACAAAAACGTCAATCTATATTGACATATAATTATGACTGAAATTACAGAGCAAACTGAAAGGATTCGAAATTTCATTTGTAAGAATTTGCACTTTAACTCGGCAAAGATTACAAATCTAGTCGTAGAGAAGTTTTCTATTTCAAGGCAGGCAGTGAATGTTCATTTAAAAAATCTTCTAAGAGAGAAAATAATTCAAGCTAAAGGAAAAGGAAAATCAATTCAGTATTCATTAAGACCAATCCTTGAAAAAACATTTGAAGAAAGAATTTTACAAAATTCAAATGAATACACTGTTCGGGATAATACAATAGAGCCTATTTTTGAAAAATTAAACTTACCAAAAAATATATATGATATCTGGATGTATGGTTTTTCTGAAATGGCAAATAATTTAATAGATCATTCTGGTTCTAAGAAAGCAGAAATTTCTATTTTAAACAATTTTCTTTATACAGAAATAAAAATTAAGGATAGTGGTATTGGAATTTTTAAAAACTTAGAAAAGAATTTTCAATTAAAAGAACCTCAATATGCTTTACTTGAATTGTTTAAAGGCAAACTGACATCAGATCCAGCACGGCATAGTGGGGAAGGAATTTTTTTTACTTCCAGAATGTTTGATTTTTTTCAAATTAGATCTGGCAATTATTCTTTTTCAAAAGAAATCTCTCCTGATTTTTGGAAAATAGAACCTCTTCTAAAAGAAATGAAGGGGACAGAAATTACACTTAGACTAAATAATCGCTCAGAGCGGCAAATCAATGATATTTTTTTTAAGTATGTAATCGGCGATGACTTTAAATTTGCAAAGACAGATGTTCGCATTCAACTTGCCGAATATGGTGATGAATACTTAGTTTCTCGTTCGCAGGCTAAGAGAATTTTACTCCGATTAGAGAAATTTACAGAGGTAATGTTTGATTTTAAGAATGTTGAAAATATCGGTCCTGCATTTGCTGATGAACTTTTTCGAGTTTCAAAAATTAAATATCCAAAGCTTAAAATTAATTATTGCAATGCTGGAAAATTAGTCGAGATTTTTATTAAAAAGGCACTCAATGCAGTGTAGTTACAATTCCTGCATTGAGTATTTTACAAATTAGAAATTAGGTTTTCTTTTTTCTAGAAACGCACTGAGTCCTTCTGCTGTTTCTTTGTCGTTAAAGATATGACCAAATGCCTTTTGTTCTAGTTTCATTCCTTCGTCTTGTGTTGATTCGAGACCTTCCCACACAACACGCTTTGCTTCTCTAACTGCATGACCACCGCGAGAACAAATAGAAGTTGCAATTGCATTTGCTGTTGTCAATAGATCAGCAGGCTCTACTAGTTTATTGACTAGACCGATTCGGTAAGCTTCTTCTGCTGTAATCATATCTGCAGTGAATATTATTTCTTTTGCAAGTCCTGCTCCAATTAATCTAGGAAGACGTTGTGTTCCACCAAAGCCAGGAATCAGTCCGAGACCAACTTCGGGTAATCCCAATTTTGCGTTCTTGGAGGCAACACGAATATCGCATGCAAGTGCAAGCTCTAATCCACCACCGAGCGCAAAGCCATTGATAGCCGCTATGACTACTAAAGAAGATCTTTCGATTCTTGTAAATACTACCTGACCGACTCCGCCGAACTCATAGCCTTTTTCGTAGTCATATGTTTTCATTGCTGCAATGTCTGCTCCGGCTACGAATGCTTTGCCAGCACCAGTGAGAATTACGACTCGGTTTGATTTATCACTTTCTAGATGCGCGATACAAGATTCTAATTCAAGTAGCAAATCTCTATTTAGCGCATTTAGTGCTTCGGGGCGTGAAATTTCGACTGTAACAATTTTATCTTGCTTGTTTACTTTTAAATGTTTGTAATCCATTTTATTTTCCTCTTTTTTGATTTGTATTTTATTATAAAGTCTATTCAATTTCGAAGGCGAGAAACATAGCATCATCGGTAAATTCTGATTTGCCGTAAAAAGAAACTATTTTTGAAATGACAGAATCTTTAAATGCTTTTAAATTCGTTTCCTTTCTATATTGATTGAGTATTTGAAGTAGTCCTGTAGACTCTAAGAGTTCTTCCTTTGCATTTATATTTTCTATGAGTCCATCTGTATAAATAAAGAAGCGATCGCCTGATTCATATTTGAATTCGAGAGTCTCTGCAACTGGATCATGTAAACCAAATCCAAGTAGAGTTCCAAATGTTTCAATTTCTCGAAATTCTTCTCCTTTCTTTGCATAGATGAAATAAGGATGGCCTGCATTTCCTAATAGAAATGTTTTGGTTTGAAAGTTAATAAATATATAAAGAGCTGTTGCATGGTGGCTTTTAAATTCTCCAGATATTTTTTGATCTATATATCCGAGAAGTCCAGTGGGATCTAGCTTTAAGTAATAGGGTAGTGTAGATACCATTACTTTTAGCATGGCAGCCACCATCGCAGAGGAGTATCCATGTCCCGCAACATCGGTAATAAAAATTCCAACATTGCCTTCTCTCAACTGTATAAAGTCATAGAAGTCGCCGCCTATTTGGTTATGAGACTGTCTAAATATTTCAAACTTTAAGCCTTTAATAGAAGTAATCTTAGGAAAAAGAGATTCTTGCACTGTTCTTGCTAGCGCCATATCACGGTTAATCGCCATTTTATCTTGTAATAGATCCGCGTAATAACTAATAGCCGCAATTCTTGATTTATTAATATAATATCCTAGAAATGTGCAGTAAGCAATAAACAGATAAGGAATTAAAAACTTATAAGTGAGTTCTAAATCAGCCAAATCTGGAATGGTAAAAGCAATTACGGTATAAAAAATAAAAGAAAAGAAAGATGCTAATAGATACGCATATTTATGAACTCGCATAGATTCATGAATAATAGTGAATGCGATTGCTACGTAGTAGAGTTGCCAATTTAAAAAAGCATTTGCTTCTTGTTTTGAAATGGATGAGAAGATGGATGTAAAAAAGCAAATTAGAGAAAAACTCGCTAGATGATTTATTAGAGTTATCTTTTTATCTGGTCTCTTTTGTAAGATAGATAGCAGACGAAAAAAAGAAAAAAGAAGTCCGGATACAACGATCAAGAAATTTAAATCTATTTTAAAAATAAGAAAGATGCTATAAACAGACCACTGAGTATAAAAAGAGAATAGACTAAAGCGTTTTTCTGATTCTAATTCTTCTTGTAGTTGGATTGTCGATTTGCTAGACATAAAAGGCTTGTTATAATAGCAGTTTCTTCACTGTTTCATTCCTAGGGATTCTGGCAAGCAATTTGATTAAAAAGACTTAATCTTTACCAAGAAGTCTATAAGAAGTAACCTCTGATCCCTTTAGGAAAAGCTTTACTTCTAAACCTTGGTCTAGATGTTTATCAAGAATATTTGCAGTAGTCTGAGCAGTCTTTGCATCTTGGTAGCGTAGAAAAAAAAAGTAAGAGGTGCTTTTAAAGTTATACGGGAATCGATCTGATACGATAAGGCTCACACGGTAATGGTCAGGTCTTACTTCCATTACAATATGGCTGATATGCTTTCGGTTCACGATTCTTTCAAAAAGAGAAAGTCCCCATGGGTTTGTCTCAGCTAGAAGGGTAAAACTGACGATGAGATAGAGTAGGACTTTCATAGATAAACAATGAATCTTCATGAATAAAAATGGAAAGTCGATTTTCTTTTAGCGAATAATTTTTTTAAAATATGAACTCTACTGCAATTTCAAATCTTCAACAAAATGGAACTTACTTTTTAAAGCCAGTAGGCAATATTACTTTAGACGCTCATATTGGACAATTTAATCTATGGGCGAAAGAATACAATGTGGATAATTTCGGTAATCCGCTTGTTGTCTCTACCTCTACGATTAAAGATTTCTTCGATCATCTTCTTACTGATAAAAATAAATACGGCAGAAAGAATCGAGCCTCGACACTGCACGGCTATAAATCAGCTATTAAGAAGTCAGTCTCTAAAACTTTTAAGATGAGTATGGAAGAAAAAGTTGCCTTCGAATTATTCTTTCGAAAGATAAAATTACCAAAAGCTATTCGCTCTATTAAAGCAATGACAATTGACGAATTACAGGCGTTAATCGATGAATCAGATATTCGAACTAGCCTCATGATTCGATTCCTCGTTATATCGGGGCTTCGCATTTCGGAGATGATAAATATACGCCTATCAGATGTTTTACCGTCCGATGATAAAACAGATTTTAATATCTATGTCATTGGCAAAGGAAACAAAGAAGGAATCGTGAGTGGTATCCCCAAGCTTTTAATTTCAGAAATACAAACTGTATTTCAAGGAAAAGAATACTTATTCGAAAGAAATAAAAAACCGAAGCGAGCAAATGAGAATAAAGAAGAAGTAATGAAATATACAAGAAGGCAGATGTATGTTCTCATCGAAAAAGCAGGGCTTTCTATTTTGGGCAAGCGTATTAATCCGCATATGACAAGACATACTTGCGGTCGTATTTTGATGGATAGATTAAAGGATGTGAACAAAGTCCAAGATAGACTCAGGCATTCTTCTGTTCGAACTACCATCGAAAACTATCTTACAACTAAGATTACAAACAAGGATGTAAAGGAAGCGTTTGATGGGATTCTATAGAAGTTGTTTTAACTTATTTTTTAAATTCGAGAGTGATTTTTGTTCCATTCTCGCGATCTATTTGCAATATTCCTTTAAGCTGTTTTGTTAGCATTTCAACAAGTGTCAGTCCAAAGCCAGTTGAGTTTTCAAAACTTACGGTTTCTGGTAATCCGTTTCCATCGTCTTGAATGATTAAAAAAATAAATTGCTGATCATTGTCTGAAATTGTTTTTAAGCCTACCTCAATCTTGATGAATCCCTTTTCTCTGTCTTTAAATGCATATTTCATAATGTTAGTAAGAAGCTCGTTTATAATTATACTGAATGGTTGTAGTCGCTTAGTATCTAAAACGAAATCATCAATCGCTTCTTCAATCTTGACGATTCCACTGTTCGGAAAATTACTGATGATTTGATTAATCAATGCAGGTAGATAACTTTTAATGGAAATATTACTAAAGATGCCGGTCTGATACAATTTATCATACAATACCATCATACTCTGGACACGACTTCCTGCATCTTTGAGTGCTTCGATAGCACTAGGCTCTGTAACTGTTTGCATTTGGAGAACGAGAAAAGCGTTCAAAGTGCTCATATTATTTTTTATACGATGGTGCACTTCTCTTAATATGATTTCTTTTTCAGCTAGAAGGGCATTGATTTTTTCTTCGGCTTTCTTGCTTTCGGTAATGTCTCTTGTTACAGCCAAATGCACTGTCTTTCCGTTTTCTATCATAGGAACTGCGTGAGTTTCTAGCCAGCGACGACCGCCCTTTAGACCTATCATCTCAAATTTTAGCTGAACCGACTCACCTGCAATTACTCGCTCATGCATCTCTTTGAATGCCTTGCGATATTCGGGAGCTATTAAATTTAGCACGGGTTGATTTGCTACCTGCTCGATTGAATCTGCTTCGATCATAGACAATCCGGCTGGGTTCATTTGAATTAATTTTCCTTTAGCATCTACTATTTTAATGCACTCAGGCTCATTTTCTAGGATAGTGCGCAGGTGGGATTCACTTTCTATTAGTTTAGCTTCTGCCAGTCTTCTCCCTTTCTGTTCATGGATCTCGTCAAGAGCACGTCTGATAGCTAGGGGAAGTCTTGTAAGTCTATCTTTCATTACATAATCGGTAGCACCATGCTTAAGAAGTTCAACTGCTTCTTCTCCACTTATGGCACCGGAAACACAAATGAAAGGGGTGTTCGGACTCTTGGACTGTGCTGATAAAAGCGCGACGGATGCATCGAATCCGGGAAGGCGATAGTCGGCAAGAATAATGTCATATTCACCTTTTTCGAGGTAAGCAAGAAAATCTGCTTTATTGGCAGCCAAGTCGATCTCTAAAACCTCTCCAAGGTCAAGAAGATTCTCTCGAATCAGTTCTGCATCAAGAGGGGAATCCTCAAGATGCAGAATACGCAAAGGTGTTTTTTCTTCATTTCCCATGGTTGAATACGCGGTCAGGAGGGAGTTCATTTAGCATTGCCCAAAAGATTCCTAGATTTTTGACCGCATCAATGAATTGGGCAAATTTAACTGGTTTTACTACATAGGCATTCGTTCCCAATTCGTAGGTTCGGATTAAATCTTGCTCTTCTCTAGAAGAGGTCAGCATAACAACTGGAATCATGCAAAGGTTTGCATCTTTTCGAATCGCTCTTAATACTTCGATTCCGTCCATTCTTGGCATCTTTATATCCAGAATTGCTACAGAAGGATTTCCCGGTTCCCGAGATGCATACTTTCCTTCACGACGCAAATACTCTAAAGCTTCCACCCCATCCCGAACAACGATAATTCGATTTGCAAGTTTACTATCAGCAAATGCTTCTAAAGTCAGTTCGATATCATTCGGGTTGTCTTCAGCCAATAAAATTTGTTTTATTTCAGACATTTCTTATTCCTTCCTTTAATTTTGGCAAAGCAAAGTAGAAGGATGCTCCTTTATTCACTTCTGCTTCTGCCCAGATTCTACCACCATGACGGACTATTATGCGTTTTATAGTCGCAAGTCCGATTCCTGTTCCTTCAAATTCGTCCGTAAGATGCATTCTCTGAAACACTCCGAAAAGTTTGCTTGCATATTGCATGTCAAACCCGACTCCATTATCCTTGACAAGGAAAGTAACTTCATTTTTTTCCTCTTGAGAAGATATTTCAATTCTTGGAAAATCGGTTTTATGAGAATACTTTAAAGCATTTTCGATCAGGTTTGCCCACACTTGACGGAGTAGTGTATAATCTCCGTAAACGTTTGGAATTTTCCCAATTACCCATTCAATATTTGGATTTGAACTATTTTTTCTTTGTATTTCCAATACTTCTTTTAGAGCTTTTTCCATATCTACGACTTCTAAATGTAACTCCGCTCTTCCCGTTCGCGAGAATTGAAGCAAAGTATCTATTAGCACGCCCATTTGCCTTGCTGAGCTTGCTATTGTTTCAACATAGTGGAGTCCTTTCTCTGATAGACCATCTTTGCAACGACTGACTAGTAATTCCACATAGCCATCTATATGCCGTAAAGGTGCTCGAAGATCATGCGAGATAGTGTAGGAAAAGGACTCTAGTTCTAAATTGGCTGACTTCAATTGTGCAGTGCGCTCCATTACTCTTTGTTCTAGTTCCTCGTTTAAGCGATGGATTTCTTCTGCTGCTAGTTTTTGTTCTTCAATATCTGATTGGATTTTAGCTGTGAGAGCGTTAAATGTATTCGAAAGCATTCCAAATTCATTTTTGGATTTATATTGACTGCGCGCATTCAAATCACCTTCTCGAAATTGCACAGCGACTCTATTTAATTCAACCAAGGGCTCTTTTATGTTTTTTAAAAGAATCATACTTATAGCAACTACAAACAAAAGAATAAATCCTATGAAAAAAAACAATGAATACATCAGCCTATCCCGTTTCTGCTCAGCGTCCTGGTAAAATTTATCTCCTCTTCTTATTGCAAATTCACTAATTTTGTGGATATCGTTTTTAGATTTTCCAAATGCATGCCTTCTATTCCAGTTTTTCGCATTCGATCTATCGCTTCTTGATTCTTGCCTATTTGACTTAAGTGAATTGTTTCTTTTCGAATAGTCCTCCATTCTATCACGGAAGTTTTAGCATTGTCAATGTCAGTCCTCGGTCCGAGGAAGCGATCATACAAGGTATTAAATTCGATGTCTAACCTCTTTTCATATTCATCAATACTCTGAAGTATCAATATCCTTTCTTTTTCGTCTCTGGCTATCACAAAGTCCTTCATTTCAATGTGAATGGAAAGAGTGTCTTTTTTTATATTTGTTAAAGCACGGCGTACTGTTAAAGGGTGCTCATAGAGACCTTTTGTCTCTTCCCAAATACTATTTGCTTGGTAGTTTGCAATTATTCCTAAGAGAACTACTAGAAAAAGAATACTTCCTAGACCAATTCGCATTTGAGTTGTAAAATTCATTGGAATACCCTCAATCTAAAGAAGAATTTACGCTAATAATAAAATAATTATAATATACTAACCCGCGAAATATGCAAGTATAATTTAAGTGAAATTACTAGCAATAATAGAGTGATATTTATCATTGAATTCTAATTATTCTAAGTCATAAAATCAGCTTCCTCTGTTAAAATTTCGCTATATTCCAATTCTTAATTCAGCTTGGGAACAAAATTATTATGGGATTGACTACAAAGTTATATTCCTGTACTCTGCAATAAATTTATAAACTTCTTAGGAAAGGAGACAATTAGAATGGGAAGAATTGCTTATGTAAACAAGGACGATTGCACATCTTGTAACCAATGTGCGGATAACCTTCCGAAATATTTTCAAATGGATGACAACGATAACTCTGAAACTCATATCAATGGTGAGTTCATTAACAATGCTACTATACCAGAAGAAGATGTCAAAAAAGTTCAAAAGGAAATGGACGAGTGTCCAGGCGAATGTATTAAATGGAAAAAATAATTTCCGTCTAATCTTATTTATTTCTTGGAGTGCCTTTCTGGCACTTCAAACTCAACCAAGCACAAGCTGCATCAAACGTATCTCTTAGGTCTTCAATCTTTACGGGATTGGTTTTAGGATAGACAAGACCAATTGTTTTCATTTCTGAATCTGTCGGTAAAAACCCATGATTGTAATAACTCATCTCGCGGTATATTTCGTTTATACTCAGTGATTCTGAAAATGCCATATTGACTTTAGAATGTAAAATTCCTTTTGCAGATTTATTTAACCTAGTCTTTACTTGTTTTAATTCTTCCTCTGTGTCTAAAAGGGCAAATGGACATTCTGTGCTAATTCTATTTTTCAAATCTTCTATGTCTAAACTTGTGGATAATGCATCTTTCTCTTTATTCTCTACGAGTAGGGCAATTCCACCCAATGTCTTAAAGAAGTATTTCCATTTTGATTCTTTTGTATCAATTGCACCCATTGACATTAAAATCTTATTGGGAGCACATACACTTTTTACTTCTTTAAAGCCATGATCGGAAACCACAATCAAGCCAAGGTTTGGATTGTCATATAAATCAATTTTACGGATGAGCCTTCCGAGTAAAGAGTCGATTTTCTTTAACTTCTCTTCTGCGGCTAAGCTGTATATTCCTTTCTCATGGTGAATAGAGTCAAGATCGGTTGTATAGATAAGGAAAATGGCAGGCTTCTTTAATTCCCAGAGAGAAATTGCATTTTCTATTTTTTCTGTGTCGCCTGTCGTCTCTAGAACGCTAAGTCCTGTATCTTTTTTGAGTTCTCTGTAGAGATTCTTAGTTGATACAGCTTTGAGTAATTTTTCATCTTCGTCTGTCTTAGATCTCCAATACTGCGGGATATTATAGTCAATATCCGCTCCAACGGTAACAGGCCAGTAAAGAGAAGCAGTCTTTAATCCTTTATCGCGAGCAAAATCTAAAATGGTTTTTACTTGAATGTCTTCATCATACCACATCCAACCGGAGAGATATTTCTTAAAAGGATCAGTCGGTGAATTATAAATAATCCCATGCAGAATCGGATCCGTTCCGGTTAACATAGAAGTATGCGCAGGATAGGTAAGAGTAGGGTAGGTTGAGTCTACTGAATTAGAAAAATGAGATTTTGCAGCGAGCTTATTTAGATTAGGCGTTAGGTCTTTAAACTTAGAGTCTGAAGCATTGTAATACCCGGGAAATCCGTCTATGGAAAGAATGATTAACTTTCGATTTTGAAACAAAGTAGCAGATGCAATATCTCGCTCGATTAGATTGCATGAAAATAAAAAGAATACCACCGATGCACCGACTTGCACGAGCCTGTAGACACGGATGATATAGTGGATAAGGTTTGATAGCTTTTTTCGCAAATGAGTCAAACTAAAACAGATCCTAAACAATAGAGTTGTTGAAAATTAGAAGAACGGTGTCATGGTGAGGCTCTCGAATCCATGACTTTATTGAGTAAAGTCGCCCTTCGACAGGCTCAGGGTGACAATTTCTCAACAAGTTTAATATTGACCTTTTATCGGTATTCATCAGTGGTAATCTTAAAATTTAAAATTCAAAACGATAGCCGACATCCATTTGCCAGTCTTGATTATTTGTAATTGGATTTCTTCTTGCTATGGGGCTAAGCTGTATATTCCAACCAGTTGTTTTTTCATCATTAAATTTTCTTGGTGTTCTCTTTGCCCAGAAATATCCATAGATCGCTGAATGAATCAATTGCAATGCATAAATTCCTGCGGCAGCCGCAAGCACTTTATCGGCATTAGCCACTTGCTGATTGAAATCATCCTTAGATTGTAGATACTTATATAATTTGATTGGAGTGTTATAACTATTTTGATAATTCTTTAAGTCAGTGCTTAGACTTGCGGCAGTTGTGGCAGTTGTAGCCGTGCTTGCAGAAGCAGAAGCAAATGTTGAGAGTAAGAGTGGCTGGACGATTAAATCCGTAATCAACTTATCGTCTATCGACTTTTCTAGGCTATTAAGAGAGGCTTTATATCCAGCACCACCTAAAGATGTTACAATGAATAAAGAAGTATATACAGAGCCGAGTCCACTGTCTCTCCCATACGTTAGTCCCCATCCTGGGACTAATGCAGAGCGCCAAACAATCGACCACATGGATCGCGGCTTAGAGTAATAATCCTCAATGTCAGGATCAACATCTAGAAATTTCTCCAGGCGTCGAGTTCTCTTTCTTAGATCTTCAATATCACCTTCCATTCTTTCAATTTTTGCTTTTGCGTTTTCTCCGGTAAGGGATTTTAATTCAGATACTTCTGTTTCTAGTTTTTTAATTCGCTCTTCAAAGCTGAGGTTTAATAATTCCTGTTTTCTTTGTTCTTCTAATGCTTTGACAATTTCCTCTTCGAGTAGTCTTGCTTCTTCTCTAGCCTCTTCTTGTTCTTCGTCTTTTGTTTTAGTAGGTTTTTTGGCTGCCTTTTCTTGCTTCATCTTCTGCACTTCTTCTTTGGCAATCTTTTCTTCTAGTTCTGGAGTTTTCGCGTAAACGACTCTACGAATTTTACCTTTTGGAACTTTGAATTCTTTTCCTTTTAGCGTATAAGTAAGAGTATCCACATCTTGAGCCTTGAGGGTCATTTTAATAATAGTTCCATCTTTTAGAACTAACGTTTCAGAAAGCAGGAATTGAAACGGTAAATAGAATAGAATTACTGTGAGTAGTTTTTTCATGTTGTTCTCTTTAAATAAATAATTTCCAACGTGAGTTAATTTTTTTAATAAAAGCTAAATAGGCAAGAGAAAAATATTTATTCGAGTTGATAAATTTGATACAGGAGTAATGTATCAACCTATGAAAATTTTAATAAAAATAATATTTGTCCTAAGTATCCTCATGGTATGTGGTTCAGTCCTAGCAAAAGATAAGAAAAAGTCTGATTCACTGACTTACAAAGGTGCATGGTTTGAAATTGACTATCCTAAAAATTTTACAGTCAAACCTTCCATTCCTTCTTCGACTCCAGATTTATTTGATAGTGCTTTTTTTATTTCTCCCGATAAGAAAGTTACTTTTTATGTTTTCTCTCCTCAGTGGTCGGGGGATGCAACAGACATTAGCCTCAATAAGAATGCGGAAATAGAAAAAGACACAAGAACAGAAAGCAAGAATGGATTTAAGCACAAATGGTATACCTATGAAAGTAAAGATGGTTCTAAATTGCGTTCTTACCAAGAAACAACTAACGCAGAAGAGACAACTAAGCTAATCATAGGAATTGAATACACAGATAGAGAATCGTATAAAAAATACAAAGAGGAATATTTGAAATTCAAAAAGTCCATAAAGCAATTTGCAGATTAGTTAATTTTCTTTTTTATCTCGGAGGCAATTTCCGACCAAAGCTCTTTTGTGCTTTCATAGAGAATTGGTCGGCAATGCTTATTGACTCGAACATTCACTTTTCCTTTAAAGGTAGCCATTAGAACATCACCCATAAAGTTCGCAACGGAAAGGTCATCGTCCGGTAAATAAGTAGACGTTGACTTTGACTTTTCACTGGCAAATATGAGTTTACCGCTTTTATCATAAATCAAGACAGATAGAGTTACGATTAGTTTTGATTTATCCGATGGTGACGCTTCCTTTTCAAAGTGAAAGTCCTCTCGGGCTAATATTAATTGTTCGCTATTTGTTTCTGAAAGAATGTCAGGAATCAGATTTGCTTGCTTTATTTTTAATAATAAAGGACCGTTCCATAGCTTGGTGAGGTTTTCTTCTTCAATAGGTTCTAATTTAGAAATCGTTTTTGATTTTTGTAGAACAGATTCATCTTGAACTAATAAGCCTAGATTCTTTCCAATAGGAGTTTTGAATGCTTCCATAAAGGGCGCTGTATCTTCAACGGAGAGTTTGTAATATGTTTTTACATTATCAGAATCTTTTATAATTAGAACGTATTCTTTGTTAATGGAATAAGATAGCAATAGAGTCGGACTCTTTGCGCGAATAGTACCGGGCTCTACATTAGCCTTCTTATCATATTTGATGTAGGTCTCACCGCATGTAATGAAAGAAAAGATTATTAGGAAGAAAGAAATGTAAAATCGAAACATTGTTAATTTGTGAGATTTGTAAGGGTAGTTGTCAAATCAAAAATAGGATTGGCGGGGGTCGAAGCGGTCGAGGTAGAAATCACAGGATTTTCCCCCTTTCGCTATCGCTCAATGTCATTAAGTTAAGAAAAACCAAGAAAAATTTAACCACGAAGGGCACGAAGAACGCGAAGAAAAGACAGGATTTCTTCATAAACCCCTTCGTGAACTTCGTGCTCTTCGTGGTGAAAAATTCTTATCTTAATGACATTGTTCGCTATCGCTCACAAGCAGCCAAGCTATCCTGTGTGTCTACCAGTTCCAGAACTTAGGCAAGTATATATGTGAATTAGTAAATTATTGTTTGGGGAAATGTGTGGTACCTAGGGCGGGGGTCGAAGCGGTCGAGATGAAATCACAGGATTTCCCCCCCTTTCGCTATCGCTCACAAGCAGCCAAGCTATCCTGTGTGTCTACCAGTTCCAGAACTTAGGCAAGTATATATGTGAATTAGTAAATTATTGTTTGGGGAAATGTGTGGTACCTAGGGCGGGGGTCGAAGCGGTCGAGATGTAATCACAGGATTTCCCCCCCTTTCGCTATCGCTCACAAGCAGCCAAGCTATCCTGTGTGTCTACCAGTTCCAGAACTTAGGCAAGTATATATGTGAATTAGTAAATTATTGTTTGGAGAAATGTGTGGTACCTAGGGCGGGGGTCGAACCCGCACGAGATTGCTCTCACAGGATTTTAAGTCCTGGGTGTCTACCAGTTCCACCACCTAGGCAAGTCAAAAAATGTTCTCATTTCCTTTCCTCTTGTAAAGCCGCCTTAGCGTATTGCCAAGGCGTCGCCCGGATTCGAACCGGGGATCAAGCTTTTGCAGAGCCATGCCTTAGCCACTTGGCCACGACGCCAGAAATGCGAATATAGTTATGATTTTATTCTATCGCTAACTGTCAAATAAAATTGCTATTTTTCTACCTCATCTAAATTTCTTGGAAATAAATGGTAGGTCAGCACAATCGAAAATACTAGAAGGGAAACACTCATTACTAGCGAGTCGTAGTTTTCTAGGATTAGATTTCCGAGACTAAATAGCCCGCTGAATATAAGTATAATTCCTGTGACGCTAAGTAGAAGGGAATGAAGTAGGCTTAATTCATTTTGTCTTTGAATAAATCCATTTTCTTTAGCCCAAAGCCTCCAGAAGATGCCGGGAGGATTTACTCTTTCGTAGAAAATTACCAATTTATCCATATCAACCTTTGCTGTTAAAGTTGTCACAATTATAACTGTGAGAATTACACCGCCAACAGTAAATAAAACCGAATAGGGTGAAGCAAGTTTTATTAGAAAATGATTTATCGAATAAAAAAACACAGGCGCAATAAATCCAGTTAGCTCAGACCATGCATTGAGCCTTGGTATATACCAGCGCAAAATCAAGACTACCCCCACACCGGCTCCGCATTCCAATAGAAACTGCCATACTCCAGAAATAGTCTTAATAAAATAAAATGCAATTACAAGAGAAAGAACCATCATTAAAAGCTGAAAAACTTTGCTTACCGCTAAATGATGATTATCCGCTTTATCTTTTGCTAGATAAGGCTTGTATAAATCATTTACCAAATAAGAAGAGCCCCAATTTAGATGAGTTGCTATTGTAGATAGATACGCCGCCATAAAAACAGCAATCATGAGTCCGAGTAGTCCCTGCGGCAAACCACTCTTAGTCATTACCAGAACATAACCTTTCCCTTTGTCGTCGGGAAGTAAATCTGGAAATAAAATCACACTCGATAGAGCCACTAATATCCAGGGCCAGGGACGCACAAAGTAATGGGCAATCGTAAACCAGAGAGAAGCGAGTAGGGAAGACTTAACGTTCTTAGCCGCAAGAATTCTCTGGGCAATGTATCCGCCGCCTCCAGGCTCAGCACCCGGATACCAACTAGACCACCAAATCACTCCAATGAATAATAAAAAAGATTCAACGGAAAATTCTTTAGAACTGGGATTGCTGAAGTCAGGAATAAAATGAAAATAAGAAGCGGGTAGTTTTTCTTTTAGTCCAGCGATTCCACCTACTTCTGGAATAGATAGAATAAAGTAGGCGAGCACAATACAACCAAACATCGCAAAGAAGAATTGAAATGTATCAGCGATAGAAATTCCATGAAGTCCCATATAGACCGTATACAGAAAGGCAAATAAGAATAATCCGCTCACGATTAATTTGGCAGATACATCTGGAATTAAAACTTCTGCTACTTTTAACATCGCAAGGTTTACCCATGCAAGAATAATTACATTCATGATTAGCCCTAAGTAAATGGACTTAAAAATTCTAAGTATACTCGCTCCCATTCCGCTGTATCGTAGATTTACTAATTCAACGTCTGTTAATACGCCGGATTTTTTCCAGAGAGGGGCAAAGAAATAAACAGTTGCAATCGAGCTAATCGAGCCATACCACCAGAGCCAATTACCTGAGATTCCATACTTAGCTACGAGTTCCGTTACGGCTAATGGTGTATCAGCCGCAAAAGTAGTTGCTACCATGGCTGTTCCTGATACAAACCAGGAGAGTCTTCCGCTCGCTTGAAAATGTCCTTTTAGAGTAGCTTCCTTTTTGGAAAATAGAAATGGAATAAAAAGGGAAAAAAATAGAAATAAAAATATGACTAAGAAATCAATCCAACCAAATACGATCATAGCCTAACAGGAATTCCCATTTCTTTCATGCTTTGTTTTACTTCTAGGATAGACTGTTCTTTGAAATGAAAAATGGAAGCGGCTAATACTGCATCTGCTCCACCGCGTAAAATAGCTTCGACTAGATGCTCTGCATTTCCTGCACCACCACTTGCGATGATAGGAATTCGTAGGCTTGAAGTAATTAATTTTAGAAGTGGAATATCAAATCCATCTTTGGTTCCGTCTTTATCCATTGAGGTTAATAGTATTTCGCCGGCACCCATTGCTTCTGCTTCGCTTGCCCAATCTAAAACTTCTCTTCCGGTTTCTGTTCTTCCGCCGTGAAGAAATACTTCATGTCTTTTTCTTTCGGGGTGAAACCTTGCGTCTATCGCACATACGATACACTGAGAGCCGAATATCTCACTTGCGTCTTTTAGAAGTTTAGAGTTTTCAAAGGCAGCCGTATTGATAGAAACTTTATCGGCTCCTCTGACCAATACTTCTCGCACAGTGGCTACTGTGTTTATGCCGCCACCTACTGTAAATGGAATGAATATTTTACTCGCAACGGATTCTACTAAGTGAAATAGAATTTCTCTTTTATCACTCGATGCAGTAATATCTAAAAAGCAAAGTTCATCTGCTTTGTGATCTTCATACGAAATAGCACATTCTACCGGGTCACCTGCATCCCGCAAATCCACAAATTGAATTCCTTTCACCACTCTCCCGCCCTTTACATCCAGGCAGGGTATGACTCGTTTGGTGAGTTCACTCATTCTATGCTCTCCGGTAATTTCACTTTACATTCTTCTAAAGTTGCTATTTCGGAAACAAAGGAAAGTAATTTTCCTTCTTCAAATTTATTAGCTGTGATTTGAAGTCCTATCGGCAAACCATTCTTATCCACTCCGGCTGGAATACTGATAGCAGGAAGTCCGGCAAGGTTTACACTTGTAGTCAAAACATCTGCCTTATACATTTGAATCGGATCTTGTGTTTTTTCCCCAATTTTAAATGCAGTCGTTGGGGAAGTTGGTTGTAAGATAAAATCTACTTCTTTGAAATACTCCGCATAACTTCGCTTAATCATCACTCTCGCCTTTTGCGCTTGTCCGTAGTAGGCGTCGTAGTATCCGGAAGAAAGGGAAAATGTTCCGAGTAGAATTCTACGCTTTACTTCCTTTCCAAAGCCTTTGCTTCTTGAGTCGATATAAACGTCTTCTAATTTCTTTGGATCTTCCACTCTATACCCGTATCGAATTCCATCGAAGCGAGAAAGATTAGAAGAACATTCTGCAGTTGCTATGATATAATAAATTGGGATTGAATAAGAATGAATGCTAAAATCTAGCTCTTTAATCACTGCACCCTTAGAGCGCAAAACATCGATTATCTTGTGAAATTTATCTTTTACATCCGCATCCCATTCATTTCCTTCGTTTGCCATGATTCCAATTTTTAATTTGCTTAAATCTGTTTTGGATAAGTCGGAGCTAGAGAATGCTTTTTCCATGGAAGCTGTGCTATCATTTAAGTCAGAGCCGGATAATACGGATAATACGTCGGCTATTCCCTGCGGGTCATTGGAGAAGGGACCTATTTGATCTAGACTTGAGGCATATGCCACTAAGCCGTAACGGGATACTCTTCCGTAAGTTGGTTTGAGTCCGAATATTCCACATAAGGAAGCAGGTTGACGAATTGAGCCACCTGTGTCTGAGCCGAGTGCAATTGGAAGCATAGAGCCTGCAACAGCAGCAGCAGAGCCACCACTAGAGCCACCTGGGATTCTTGTTGTATCAAATGGATTTTTCGTAATTTGATAGGCTGAATTTTCAGTAGAGGAGCCCATTGCAAATTCGTCCATATTGAGTCCCGGAAAAAAGATAAATCCTTTTTCTCTAAGCTTTGCAATTACAGTCGCATCATAGGGAGATACAAAGTTCTCTAAAATTTTAGAGCCACAAGAAACTCTTTCGCCTTTGATACAGATATTATCTTTAATACCAATCGGGATTCCATCAAATTCAGAAAGTTGTTTTCCAGCTTGTCTGCGGCTATCTGAATTAGCCGCTGCTTCTAAAATTTGTTCTTTGTTTAAATATAAGAAAGCTTTTATCTTTGTATCGTTTTCTTCAATTCTCTTTAAGTAAGCTTTGCAGAGTTCGACGGATGTGATTTTTTTTTCGTTTAGTAGAGATTTTATTTCGGAGTATTTCTTAAAGATCATGTTTCGATTACCCTTGGGACTACAATGTATCCATTTTCAAATTTGGGAGCGATTCGAGAGATTTCATCTCGTGTCATCGAGTTGCCTAGAATATCAGGACGAACTCTATTTTCAGACCATTCGTAAATTTCTTCTTCTGTTACACCATTCGTGTCTAACTCTTTTACTTTGTCTACATACGCCATGATTTTATTAAAATCAGTAAGCATCCCTTCTAATTGGGATTCTTCGAATCGTAGTTTCGCTAAGTTCGCAATTGATTGAAGTTTATCTTTCTCCATACTCGGTTTCCTTGCTCCTTGTTGCCATACTCTTAGTCATTAAAAAGGAGGCAATCGGAAATAAGGAGAGTTATTCGAATATCTGGTCGATTCCATCCATACGGACATTTAGTCCTAGTTTTTTCATGGTAGTTTTGTTGACTGTAAGGAAAGTTCCGATGACGGGCGAAATTCCTACTTGAGAAGGCTTTTGGCGGTCTTCTAATATCTGTTGGGATTTGATGGCGAGTTGGGAGCCTATGGTAGAGTAATTAGGCGAAGTGCTAAAGAGAGCACCCGCTTTTACGAATTGCTCTGAATACACGATAAAACTTTTTTTATCCGCAATCGTGCTGTCTACAAGGAATAGAAAGCTTTCTTCTGAAATCACTTTTGGATCAGGAACCATCCAGAGAGCCTGGATGTATTTTTTCATGGTTTCATATTTAGACGGAACGTCATCGGGAGTATTCGTTTCTTGAATGGTGAGATTAATACTTACGTTAGAAAGTCTCTGCTTGTTTTCTTTTTGTGTTTGTAGAAAATCTCTACTTGTCATTACCCCGTAATTGTTAATTTCTCCGAAGTAGTTTTTGAAATTGTAAAAAACTGTTTCGGGAGGAATATTAAGGGAAACTCCTGCGATGTTTCCAAATTTTTCAGGTTGAAATTTTTGGTAATCTAAAACCATTGCAAATAGAATTGGGGTGTCTACTATTTTTCCTGCTACGCTTTCTAAGGATTTTGAGCCTATGCATAGAATTAAATCTGGTTTTAATTTTTTGATTTGAGCGGGTAATTGCTCTATGCCTTCGTAGTTTCCATCTAAATTTAATGAGAGAAATTGGTAGTCGTTTTTTCCTTCTTCCATGAATGAATTCTTGACTACTTCAAAACTGGAAATTTGCTCGGATACCAGGATAAATACTTTTTTCTTTCCGGGTTGAAATTTCATTCCATCTAATATGCGTGTCGGGGTTTGACAGGACAAAAGTAATAGGGAAAGCAAGCTTGATAGGAATACTATTTTCATATTAAGGCACCGACCCCAAAGTCTTTTTATTATCGGAAGTATCATCAAAATTCATCATTCTGATAAAGGCAGAGCCAATTGTATCAGCTTTTATTTTCTTAATAGTCTCTGTCAATTTTGCTAGTAATTCCTTATTCGTTGTAAATTTCGTAGAAACTCCAAGCGGAAGAAAGATGCTTTTGGTTGTAAAGATTGGACTTATGTTTTGCGAATCTGCTGGATCCAATTTCTTAAATGACTCTAAGCTATTTTCTGCAACAAGTGCAGCGTCCGCTTGTTTGAATTTTAACGCCATCAGTGCATCCATATCCTTCGGAACAGTAAGTATTTTCCAATTGCGCTCTCCACCGGTCAGCTCTTTTGTAATTTCTTTTGGTAACGCAGAGGCAACCACTTTCTTATCCAAATCTTCTAGTGTTTTTATTTCTGGGTTCATAGTAATTATTTTTTTATGATAAAAATAATTGTCCTTTGTTAGAAAGATAAAATAGGGCTTAAATCCTAGACTCCCTTTTTGTCTAGAATAATACAACGACTGAACAATCATGAACTGAGGTTTGAGACGATCTATCTCAGTATTCAAGATTTGTTCGCTTGCAATCACAAAAAAATTTATATCTGGTGAAATTGTTTGAAAATATTTATTTCCTTCTGACTGAAGACTTGTAATGTTACGCAAGTTTCCGTCTGGATCAAAGTAAATAATATTGAACTCCTCTGCATTCAGAGAAGTGAACAGTATTAAAACTAAAATAAGTATTTTGAACAGGCTTCTCAATAGATTTACTTTTGCTAAAGGTGATGGAATCAATAAAAAAGAAAGTAAATAGATATTGCAAGGAAAAAATCCTTGTCAGCATACCCTTGTATCTTCAAGCTTAAAAAAGGCTTAATTCGCATTATTTATGAACAATATTCCGTGGATATCATCTTTATTTAGAGACAGCAAGAGTATCAAGAGTAAACTTACTCTCACCATCTCTTTTGTTGTTATTCTTTTAATCACCATCTCAAGCATATTTTTTACGATGATGTTACTTTCAGAGTTGCGACGTTCTCTTGTAAAAAGAGGCGTGATGATTACACGCAGTATGGCTCTTGTTTCCGAAAACTTAATTGCTAGTTTTAATTTTTCCGAAGTAGAAAGGGGAGCCGCTGAGCTTGTAGATAACGACAGAGAAATTGTTTATGTAATTTTGGAAAGTGGTGACGGGAATATCATTGTAAGCCGTGATAAGACTTCTATTTCAAATCCTTCCGTAGGAGTCGTCGATAAAGAAATTTCTAAAATACTAGCAGAAGAAGATGGAAATGTAGAGAACATGGAAATCCGAATGTTAGAACACAATGATATGGAATGCATTGATGTAATGTCTCTTATCAAGGCAGGAGATAAAACCATAGCCAAACTTAGAATTGGTTTAACAACTCGGTTTTTAAATTTATCTTTATTAAAAAGTATTTTCATCGCAATTGGGATGATAATTATTTTTAGTCTTATGGGGATATTTATTAGTATTCGCTTCTCGTTACATTTCTCTACTCCTATCTTAAATCTAAAAACTGCTACCGAAGAAATGCAGAATAAAAACTTTGATTATAAAATCGAAGTTTTGTCCAATGATGAAATTGGACTTTTAGCGGATGCATTCGATGAAATGCGTGTTAGTATTAAGAGTTATAGCTCTTCTCTAAAAGAACTTAATCAAAATCTAGAAATAAAAGTAGATGAGAGAACGAGAGAATTACAAAATGTATTGCACGAAGTAAATATTTTACACGAACAAAAGAAGGGTGATTATTATTTAACGGCTAATCTACTTCAGCCTCTCATCGGAAATTTTATTGAAAACAGCAATGTCAAAATTGAGTATCTTATCAATCAGAAAATGAAGTTTGAATTTAGAAATGCCGCATCGCAAATCGGTGGAGACTTTATCCTTGCTGACAATCTCCGTCTCGGAAGTAAAAACTATCGTTTCTTGTGCAATGCAGATGCAATGGGTAAATCAATGCAGGGAGCAGGTGGAGCTTTGATCTTTGGTTCTGTGATCAGGTCCATTCTAAATCGAACGCAATATACAGACCATCTTACAGAAGTAACAAAACCAAATGAGTGGCTAGAAGATTGTTATATCGAACTCGTGAAAGTTTTTTATTCCATGCAAGGAACAATGAGCGTGTCTTGTATTCTTGCGCTATTAGATGATCAGACTGGAAGTTTATTCTCATTAAACGCCGGTCATCCTCCTTTGATTCTATACAGAGATGGAAAGGCGAACTTTCTAGATGAAGAATTTGTGAATCAAAAGATAGGAGAAAGCTTTGCATACGAAAAAATTCGAAAGAATGATTTAAAGATTAGCAAAGTATTATTAAGACGCCATGACCGATTGCTCTTCGGGTCTGACGGAAAAGATGATATTTTATTAATAAGCAATGATGTAAGTAGAAGAGAAATCAATGCAAATGATCGTTTTTTCTTAGAGTGCCTAGAAGAGGCTAATGGCGATTTACACAAAGTACTTTCTTGTATAGAGAAAAGAGGCACTCTCATGGATGATTTTTCTCTTCTCAGTATAGAATTTATAAACCCTATGGCATTATAATTCGATTTGATATTTTTGAAAATGCCGCACCAGTTGTGAAGGTCTGAATATAGTCATAAAAAATTGTAGCATCGTCTAAGTTTGCAGCAATTCCTGATTCTAATAAAAGCACGGATCCATCATTGTTAATCTCTAGCATATTTGGATTGAGGGAAGGATTTGCGTCTCCTCCATCATATTGAAATCTAGGTATTCCGACAGAGTAAAAATTACAAGCTGCACTCGAGGTAAAGTTAATTCCTTTGATTGTGCAAGAAGAAGAGCCTGCATTCCAACCTGAATTGATTTCTCCTGTCGGGTTATCATAGAGTAGGATTCCATCAATAAAAATTCGAATGACTCGCTTTCCTTCCGTAGTTATGAGAAGAGTATTGGAAGCTCCACTTCCTGAGACTACTGCTGATAATGCGCTAGGGTTTAGTTCAATTTGCACTTTACTACTGACTTGAAAAAATCTACCCGACCCAGTGGTCAGAGGGTTTAACCAACAGTTGCCGTGAGTAGGTCCGTCTGCATCCATATTTTCTATACTTCGTTCTGCTTTAATATTTAATTTGCCTACTGCCGATTCCAATGCTTGCTTGATTCTATAGGCTCGCATATTGACTCTTACCAAGCCCCCGGTAAAAGGAAGAAACTTTTTCACTAAGTCAATGGTTGGAACTGTTCCTTTGGGAATAATTCCATCGGGGTAAATAGCTTTTATCCCCTGTTCATCACGAATATTTCCTCCATTGTGAATTCCAATTGTCGCATTTGCTTTATAGGCAATTGCCTCGGAGGTAAGATTTCCAATTCTTGTTTCGCACCCACGCGCAAGACGACTGTTTATTGGTATATTCACGCCAAAGCTTTTTGGGGTTCCTGTTACTTGAGTTGTAAGTGCATTTAAAAAGAAACTTTTGTCTTCAAATTCATTTTGTTTTTGTATGCAATCAGTAAAAAAGAAAATGAGGAAAATTAAGATGATTGAATTTGGTTTCATTCGGTGCGATCCTTTATAATAGAAAATAAGTCATTTTGAATTCTATATATCTTTGAAATATATAGGCGGCTGGTATGGCTCTATTTGCGTAAGCCTCTATTGCTGTATTGGAGTCGTCATAGAGTTTATAATTTTGAAGGTTAAATATGCTGAGTCTAAATTCCATATTTTTTAAAACATCTTCTGTTGTGGCTAAACTAACGTTCCATATATGATACTGCGGATAACGAAATCCTCTTGCAGAGATTCGCTCAAATGCAAATCGGGCATTGGAATATCTTTCCGAAGAAGCCCAAATCGTGTTGTTTAAAATAAAATACTTTGTCACTCCCCAATTGACACCCAGGTTTACTCTTCCCTGCGGTACGTTAGTTAAAAAGGTTTTCGTATCAGCATTGATTCCGGGGGTTAATCCACCGTTGTCTATGGCTTGAAACCAGGACATGTTTGCAAAAAGGTAATTTCGAGTGGAATAGTTTAGTTTGAATTCTGCCTCGGAGCCAATGATTGTTAGCCCCCTAAGATTTCGATAGATATCTGTTTTACCGGGATTAGCTCCGCTTGTATTGACTGCTTCAATATTATTGAAGATTCTAGTATAAAACCAATTCACTTGAAAGCTAAGAGGCTTATAGGGAGTTTGGTATTCCATTCCCAATTCTCCTGTTCGAATTGTTTCTGGTTTTAAATTTCCGAAACCTGCTTGCCCATAGGTTTGAAATCTTTGTGTTCCATTTCCAAACACTCCACCGGGTTGGTAAGCTTGATTGTTGTCATACAATTCTTGAAAAGTTGGAGCACGAAAGGCAGACCCGTAAAGAATCTTAAAAGCTAGGCTTCCAAATTTAGTTTTTTCAAATGGGGTTATTACAAAGCCAGTCTTTGGATTAATTGTGCTTCCAAAATCAGAATAGCTATCGCGCCTAACGCCCGCAGTTATCGAAAGCCACTTCAAGGGCTCCCATTGAAAGTTTAAAAACTCAGCATGAATATTTCTACTTCGATTCTTTCCTTTTCTTAAACTATCCGGACCTGAAATGGATGCTTTTCCTGTCGTTGTCAGTTGAAGGGCTGTATCGTTTAAATCCGTATTCAGATTATCATAATCATAGAAGGCTGGATAGAGAGTATTGGTATTTCCTCCGCTATAATTTTGTTTGAGGAATGCATCTTTGTAGCTTAATCTTTCTATTTGTGCCCCTAGTAAAACAGAAACCTGGGAAAATGGATTGTATTGTAAAATAACTTCCGTTCCAGTGGTTTGGTATTGGTATCCACTTTTTTTGATCGGGCTTGAACCCGGGTGACTTAGATAATCGGGTCTTTCTACTTGTATTTCATCTCTGCGTAGGTAGGAGTCTGTATACAGTCTCCCACTTAAGGATAGAGTGGGGGTAATCACGATTTTCTCTGTTCCAATATCTGCGGTTAATAGGTTGAAGCCTAATTGTGAATCAGGCGTTACGGCTCCTAGTTCTCCCACGTTAGGTCCTCTCTCTTCTCGAATCATTTTTCCTTTGATATAAAAGCTTTCGCCTTTGTTTATGCTTAGAAAAAGATTGGTTTGTTTTTTTCTGTCATTTGTTTTAATCGAAGAGGCTAATGGCATAGCTACTACAGTCTTTGTGCAAAGTCCTGATTTATATTCGCTTACAGCACAAGATTGATCGTTTGGAAGATGAACTTGAGGTCTTTGTGATTCGAAGTGGCCTGCATAGGTGCTTAGTTTCCAATCTTCTCCCATTTTTAGATTATAATAAGCTGTTGGCTCGAATGTATTGTATTGACCAAATCTACTGGAAATATGTCCGCCCGTCTTATCGCCCTTAGCCGCACTGCGGGTAATAACGTTTATCACTCCAACAAATGCGTTAGTTCCATGAATAGAGGATCCGGGTCCACGAATGATTTCTACTTTCTCAATTGCATCTGCTCTGATGTCTAAGAAGGTCGAGCCATCATAAAAATTATTAATTCGATGACCATCGAGTAACATTAATACGCCAGATCTAGAAAGCACTCCTCGAAATGCTACCTTGTAAGAGCCAAATTGGTCATAGGAGATTTCTACGCCCGGAGCTTGTTTTAGAATGTCGGCGAGATTGCGGGCACCTGAGTTTGCAATTTTTTGTCTATTGTAGACGGATATAATCGCAGAGGTTTTGCTTACGCTTTCGGATTGGCCAACTCTTTTAGAGACGATTGATATATCTTCTTCTAATTTAAAAAAATCTTCTTCTGTTGTTTCTTCTGTTTTGATTTCGAGCTTTTTGTTTTTTTCAAATTCTTCTTTTTGCTTTTGTAATTCTACTTTTTCTTTTCAAATTCTCTTTGTCTTTCGTGAGGAGTTCTTTATTTTTTAATAAATCTTCTTTCTCTTTTTCGAGATTGTCTTTTTCTGTTTGAAAAAATTCTTTTTCTGTTGAGCTAGATTTCGTTTTTTTAGCTGTCTTTGTTTGTTGTGAAAAAAGGGAAAGAGGTAAAAGAATGGAAACGAAAAGGTAGATTAATCCCGCGTATAAATAAAAATTCATTTGTATCCTCAAAGAGACCAATTCTCACTAGTCGGATTGAAGAAAGCAAATGTTTTTTTTCTGGGTAGGAAATTTATTTCGTCAGTCTACTTTGACTTTATCGAAATGCTTATAATTATAAGTAAAAGATTTACGGAATTCATCCGGTGTAATACCCTTTTCTCTTAATTCTCGTTGGAACATTTCTCTTTTGGAAATATATCCCTCGTGGAGTGGTATTTCAATCTTAGCCACAGTCTCTTTGTATTTATCACTGGAATAGAGGCTAAAGCTATGTTTGTTAATTCCGGACTGGTCAAGTAAAATTCCAACCATTGTGATTCCCATACCTGCACCTTCCGTGCTATCTCCATATTCCATGAAAAAATCAATGAGGCTAGAAAAACTAGTAGCCTTGTTGAATTTGTCACGAATGCGCTCTTCTTCAATCGGGAGAAGGGGAAAATTGTTCTTAATCTTTATATTGAGAACGTCTTTGGTGTAATAGAAAGTAGCCGTTACAGGTAAATCGTATTTTTTGAAAAGATGCTTATAGCTCATGATCTTGTCTTCTGTTAGATGCCCTTTGAACTCTGTTAGACCTTTATCGTAGTCTTCGGGGTTACTTATATCTAACCCCAATTCTCTGTAGAGAACTCTTTTTAGATTTGCTTTTGTTGCATTTATCACAAGCTCTTTCGCAGAGGAATAAGCAATCTCCATTAAGTCTTGTCGATTGAATTTTTCTAAGATGGTTGAGGCAATGATCTTGAGGATATTTTCACCGTAATCACTTAAAAGGTAGGTTTTCATACTCAAAACATTGTTTTTGTTCACTGCATCTTGAATGATTTCTTTGAGTTCTGATTCGGTTTTTTTCAAAGTCAATTACCAGCTTATGAAAGATTTTTAAATAGATTCAGAGATAGTAATTAGGGCTTTCTTTGAGTCAAGTAAATATTTTAGTTTCGAAAAAGATAATTTGTAACTACTTAAAGTTTTTGCCACAGAGGCACTGAGTCACAGAGCTTTATGGGATTGAGCGATTCTTTATTCATGTGCGTCAAACGAAAGAGAGCTAACTGAAAAACCAAATTCAATTAAGAGTAATGTAATTTGAATCACAACAAGCCTCAATTACAAAAACAAACAGAGTTTTGTTTAATGACTCTCTTGAAATCTCTCCGTGTCTTTGTGCCTCTGTGGCATTCCGAGTCGTGTTATTTTAAACATAGACATATTTGTTTTTTGAAATTCTAACCATTGGTCGCGACCAGTCTTGCAATTGTTTTTCGAATTGTTTGATGTGGAAAAGATGTTGATTTAGTTCTGATTTCAACTCGGTCTTGATTTTTTTTGAGAGAGGTTGAGTATTTGAAATCTTAGAGAATCCCCATTCGACTCGCTTCTTTGCTTTGCGGATTTGGGCGCGAATGGATTTGAGTTGGTTTTTGTATTCGGATTGAACATTTAATATTTGGGATACACTGATTTCTTCCGAAAAGTCCCCCGTTTGAATATTAGAAATTGCTAATATTGTTTCGAGTCTTTCTAAGTCATTCGCTTTGTAGGCTTCTTGGACTTCATGCCAGAGCTCTTGCATATGAGGTGTAATTTCTGTTTGAAAATCAGGATGAAGCTTTCGAACTAACGTTCTGTAGATTGCTTTGATACGATCTTCGATGCTAGTATGAGTTTTTTCTTTCTCTTTAGATTTGGAAGATTTTCTACCAAGCACGTCTTCTTTAAATCTTTCAAACATGAAGTCATAGAATGCTTTGTCTTTCATCTTGCTTTTGATTGCAGGATTTGCATGGATGAATATTTCAAACATTTCTCTTAAGTCTTCTTCTGAAGGCTCATCGTCTTCGAATAAATCGTCATCCTCGTCTTCAAAACTATCTTCCTCATCGCCGAAGAAATCTCGCTTGAATTTCTCATTCCATTTGCGCTCTTTTTCTCTCTCTCGCTCTGCCTCTGCTTCATCACTCGCTCTGTATTTTTCAGGATTTGCTTTTCTGTCCATGACGAGCTTATAGGCATCGTAGGGAGAAAGATTTTTTTTCATCATCCAATAACGAATTTCTTGGAGAGTAGAGTGTAGGTCTTGCGCTTTTGCATGTGCTTCTCTGACCTGTGAAATATCAGAGCCAAAATTTCCATTGTACCATTTTTCATAAGTAGGAATATCAACAGTCTGATAGTCTTCCCATTCTTTCTTTGCTTTTTCGAGGTCTTTGATTGTCCTCTTACAGCCTTGAATGTATTTCTTTCGAACCTTTGTTTGCTCAATGACTACGAGAGCACGGGATTCTTTTTTAGTGGTATGGTGTGCATTCCCTCTATGCAAATTAGGCGCTTCCGGATTCTTCTTTCTTCGACTCGTCACTCTCATATTATGTCTCGCTTATCATGAATTCATGGAACGGTAAGATTCGGCAAGAAAAAAAATGGTTCTGAGTAGTGGTTGTTGTTTTACTTAGTTTTTACCTTGCTCTAATCTAGAAGCTACATAAAAGCCACATAGAAGCCGAATTCGGCTTCTATGTGGCTTTTATGTCAGTTCTACGTTGCTTTTAGGGATAATCGCTATATGATGAGTAAAGAATTCAAAGGTAACCGCAATTCACCACGAAGGACACGAAGAGCACGAAGAAGGGAAAAGGATTGGCTTTCGGGATTTATTCATGCGGGCTTTGCTGTCATTCCCGAAATTCCACCCTTCGCTTCGCTCACACGACCGCCAAGCGAAGTCGGGAATCTCAACTTATAAAAGGCTTACTACGGTCATTTCGAACATACGAAGTGCGGTTTGCCAATGAGGAACATCGTGAGAAATCTATTTGGCAAAGAAAGGAAAAAGATTTTCACCACAAAGGACACAAGGGTTTTCACAAAGCTCACAAAGCTCACAAAGCTCACAAAGCTCACAAAGCTCACAAAGCTCACAAAGCTCACAAAGCTCACAAAGCTCACAAAGCTCACAAAGCTCACAAAGCTCACAAAGCTCACAAAGCTCACAAAGCTCACAAAGCTCACAAAGCTCACACAAAGGTTCTAATTTTCATTGTGATCCTTGTGGTTTATTTTAGGCGAGTGTTTTGGGGTTGAGTTTAAATAGAAATCAAGGTTATTCATTCTCTGTATATCCGAATACTTTACGAGTTTACTTAAACACTAATTATCCTTTTTAGTCCTTTTACTCTTGACTTAATAGGTGTAATGCGAATTAAATTAGTCAGATGCCATTTTTAATATAAGAATGGAAAAAGGAGAGCATAATGAAAGCATTGTTAATTCTTATTTTGTTAGTTTTTTCATGTAAAACTTATCAAATAGATGGAAATATTTTTGAAACTGAAGAAGAGATGAACGAATATATTCAGAAACAAAATAGAGCTAAGAAATTAAAATCTACAATAAGTGAAAATCAGAAACGAAGAGAAAAGTTAATAGATGAAGTAATAGGAAATAAGTTATCTAAGAATAATATTTTATTCTTGCAAGAGTGCATTCCTCTGAGGCTTATTTCTACTTCTTTTTGTGCGAGCGAATATAACTATTTTGATGAAAGCCAAAACAGATATGTCGGACTTTCCTCTCCGTATGTCGGAAACGGTGATCCTGCTCTAATCGAAAAAACAGAAAATATAAGAAATTTTATTAAATCTCATTTTAATTCTTTGGAATTTCCTCGAGTATCAAATAACACCAAAATTAAATTGAATGATTATAATAAAGAACTATTTGAAGAGATTCGAAAAAAAGAATATATCATTCTTGAATCAAACTACTTTGATAGTAGTAATTTATCAGATTATGATTTGAAAAATAATTCTTTTACTTTTTACTATCATGCAAATGATAATAGAAATTTATTTCAAGAAAAAATGTTAACTGAATATTTCTTTAACATTCCTAACTTAAAATTAAATATGAAACTTGAATTAGCTGAAAATTTTTCAAAAAAAAATATCAACTATGCAAATCTATATTTCGTATTGCTTGCTAAAATAAAAATAAAAAATAATCAAACAGAAAAAATTTTAGAATTCTTACCAATGCGCTGGATTGTATTTAATGAAGAAACGATGGTTTCTACGGAGATTTTAAATAAATGATCAACCGATTTATAAATAATAATATACATAAAGGGCAACAACCAGTTAGAGTTTTATATCCTATTTTGGAGTCATTTTCAGATGACAATAAAACTGAATTTCAAAAGTTTCTCAAAGATAATAAAATAAATAATATTATTCAATTTAGAGATGAAAAAAACATTTATTAGGGAATGAAAGTTTAAGTGAAAATTTTTAGTATATTTGTCAGACTAATTCACATTACGCGCCTGCGTTGCAGGCACAAAACTTGCGAAGGAAATGGCAAGTTATTGTGCCTTTCACTTAGTCATGCAATGTGCCAGTATTTGATAGTCGGAAACATGATTTGAAACTCAAAAGATGCTACCGCACTTTCGAGTTTCAAAGTCACGTCGGATACTCTTTACGTTAGTTACAATTTTCGCACTTAAATTATATGGAGAAAATAAATGGAAAATTTACTTTGGAAAATAAAAAAAATAACTAAAACACTCTCTCCCACTCCTTTCTCTTCGGAAGAAGAATTTGAAAAATTAGTTTTTGAAACACCAGAAATTTTAGAAGATATTTTTCTATTAAAAAGACAAATTAGAGGAAGTAATAAATCCGGTATTCCAGACATAATAGGAATTGATAACGATGGAAATATTTGTATTATTGAAATGAAGAATGTAATAGTAAGTTCGAGTATCATCCCACAAGTTCTAGAATATGCATTCTGGGCAGAAAAAAATCCAGATTCGATAAAATCTCTTTGGCTTGAATGTGAAAATAAACCCGAAGATTTAACGATATCTTGGGATAAGTTTGAAGTAAGAATTTTAGTAATAGCTCCAAGAATTTTACAGTCTACATTAGATTTGGTTGATAAAATTAATTATTCAGTTGATTTAATTGAAATAAAAAGGTGGGTAGATGAGGACAATCAACTTTTATTGGTCAATAAATTAGAACCAGAAAAAGAATTTAAAAAATCTAAACCTGTAAGTGGATTAGAAATTTATGATGAGGATTTTTATAAAAAAGAAAGAAATCCAGCAAGTGTTAAAGATTTTATAAAGTATACACGTGATCTAGAAAAAATAATTAAAAATAATAATTGGCAGTTAGAAATGAAATACAATAAGCACTACTGTGGTTATAAAACAGGTTTCTTCAATGCATTTGGAATAAAATGGATCGGATCAAAAATCATTTGCATTCTTTATAAAAATATCCGAAGAGGAAACCAAGAATTTTAAAATAAAACCAACAAAATATGAGTCGCACTGGAAAGATGCGATATATATTATTGAACCTGGAAAAACTAAGATAGAAGATTATATCAATATTTTAGAATATTCCTATAAAAAGATAACAGGGCTGTAAGAAGTGCGAAAACTGCGAGTAACCATTTCGAGAGTTGACTAAGTTCATAAGTTGTGCACTCTCTCGTTCCAAGCTGGCAAAGTTTTACGGTAATAAAGAATGCAAGAGAATAATGCAAGTTTTGCGCCGTTCATCCTGCCGCTACGCTCCCAAAGTCTTTCTTATGGAAAAAATTTAAAGTCACAGGACTTTGTGAAAAGTAGCTTGGCTCGGAAATATCACTTTAAAACTTAAAAATTGCTACCGCGCTTTAGAGTTTCAAAGTCGCGTCAGATACTGTCACTGTCTACAAAGTGGAGATTGAAATGAATATTAAAAATAGAAATAAACTATTGAATTATCTTTTGGAAATGAAAAAGAATATAATAGTAAAAAATGAATTAGATAAAAAGAAAAAAGAATCTTTAGATAACTTTAAAAGAAAAGACTGGTTATGGCATGAACTTATAGTCAGTATTAGTACTTGGGGAAATGCCAAAAGAGCAAAGAAAATATTGGAAAATGAGGAATTGTATAACAATATAAAATATGATAATATTAAAAAATTACCTATTAATGAGGTTAGGAAAATAATTAATAAAACTATTAGAAATGCAAAAATTGGTACAGGGAGAGTATCACCCGAAAGAAAAGCTGATTTTTTATTTAGGAATTTTGTACTATTGCAAAATATGGGAGGGTGCGAAAAAGTTAGTAGCTTTTTATTGAATATAAAAGGAAAAGAATCTAAAATTATTTTCTTATCTTTATTTAATGGAATTAGCCAAAAGTATGCGAGAAATATATTTATGGACATTTATCATGAAGAATTTCGTTATAGCATAGCTGTCGATGAAAGAATAAAAAAATTCTTAATTTTTTAGACATTCCAGATTATCTAGATTATGATGAAAAGGAAAAAATTTTACTTTCTATTGCAAAAGACTCTAATTTTGAACCTTGGGAATTAGATAGATATATATTTAGTAAAATAAATGAGATAAAAAAAGAATTGTTAAAAATATACTGACTAGTGATTAACTGCGAGTATCCACTTCTAGACTAGACTACGGTCGTAAGCTATCCGCTCTTACTTTTACAAATTACGCAACAACCAATACAGACTAAAAAAAGTTTTAATTAAAAGAAAAACACAGATCTCTACACAAGAGCGATCAATAATATTGGTGGAATCTATTTTTAAAAAAACGAATTCGACACTGCTTTAGAATATTTTAATAAATCAAAAGAAATAAAGGAAAATCTAAAACTTCAAAACACAGTGGATTATGCGCATACAATGCATAACATTGGACCCGTTTATGACAGCAAAGGCAATAAGCAGCAAAAGCTAGATTTTATTATGAAAAAAGCCAAAAGTATTTATAAAAAGAATGGCCGAACAGACTATGTAAAAGATGTAGATGCGAGAATCAAGGAATTGTAATAATGTAGGATGCGAAGGATAAGAGCTTGTTAGTATTTGGGCACATTCGATACAAAATTTATTGCGGAACTAAATGCAATAAATTTCACTCAGTGACCGGACTGGTTCTACGAGTAGTAATGATTTCTCAGTAAAAAGAAATATACGACAAGAACAAAATCATGGCAATCATTTAATCATGAAAATCATGGTTAAGACAAAGGTAGAAAGAAAAATCTCTCTACTCCTAAATCCTGTTAATCCTAAAATCCTTTAATCCTAATCCAGACAATGAGTTTCAAAAAACGAAAAAGCTAATCCAATTCAACTATCCAGTGGAATTTCCATGACAGAATTTATAAGATACGTGGAAAATTGAAAAATTATTACTTGCTTAAAATAGGAATTAGTCTTGAATAATCTTTACGATGAAAGTTCAAAATAAACTAGAAATTTTAGATCCTCTTATTTTTAAAATTTCCGAATTACCCGAATCGATTCAATTGCAAATTTCGGATTATGTAGAATATCTATACTCAAAGTACAAACCAAGAATCAAAGATGTAGAAGTAAAACTCTCAGACGAAGAGAAAGTTGAATTATTAAGAAGAGTTGAAAAAATAAAAAAAGACCCCATCAGAAATTCATACTCAGCAGAAGAAGTATTCAATAGGATAGAAAAGAAAATTGGCAAAAAAATTCGAGTATAGAATTGAGAAAGATGCTGAAAAAGAAATGCTTGAGTCATATGACTGGTATGAATCCCAAGATCCAAATATAGGATTGGGAGAGAGTTTCTTAAAAAGCATATTTGAACGTATCTATAAAATTATTGAAAAACCAGAATCTTTTTCTTATGATAAATATACGGCAAGAACAAAAAATCCTGCCAATTCATTCATCCTGAAAATCCAGATTCAGACATATGTAATGAAAGAATTCAGTTCACTCTCTATCAAATTTTGAGTATACAAATAAATTGAATGGTTTAGGATTGATTGTATGAATTTAGCATTACAGATACCAGAATCAATTCTTTCAACAATTAAGATTCCTGAAAAAGACATAGAACAGGAATTAAAAAATATTCTAGCAGTAGATCTTTACGCAAATGGATATCTTAGTTTTGGAATAGCAAGACAACTTGCTGGTTTGAGTAAATATAAATTCGGTATTCTTTTAACATCTAAAAGTATTCCTCGCAATTATACAGAAGAGGAGCTAAATCAAGATTTACTCTATGCAAATAGTTGGCAACACTTCTCCTCGATGCCATCAACTTGCTAAGTCAAATTTATTCAGTGAACCGGATAATACAAAATTGCCGTAGGTTTGAGTAAAAAAACTAATTTTCCCTTTGTTTTTTAAAAATCGAACATAGAATAATTCTTGTATTTTATGACATAATTTTTTTTCTTTAAGAGTTAGAGAGAACCAATGAATCCAACTAAACCAATTGTAAACCTAATCGATTATAGCCGTAATCCATTCAACTTAGCCATAGCGAGTGCTAGAACTTGTTATTCCTCAAAAGGAATTTTACTTCCTGAAGATATGGTCAAATCGGAAAAGTCCATAGAAATAAGAGATCGAGTTGCCAAGTCCACTAAGAAGGCAGGGCATTTAACAACAAGACAACATCCACAGTTTATTTTTACACTCGATAAAGTATCCCGTCAATTTGTTTGGTCGTTTTTACACTCTCATCCATTTTACAATTCCGAGCAGGTGAGTCAGCGTTATGTAGAAGTAAAACGAGACAATTACTATATACCGCAAGATCTATCTGAAAAAGAAATGGAGCTTTATCTTGATGCGGTGAATTATAGTTCAGATGCTTATTTTGATTTTATTGAAAGGTTAAATCCTTATATCGCAAAAGAATATTTTTCCATTTACAAAGCACGGGCAGACTATCCTGAAAAATGGCAAGATCCAATTAAGAAAAAAAGTTTAGAAGTAGCGCGTTATCTTTTGCCGCTCGCGACGCATACGTATTTGTTTCATACGATTAATGGTCTGACACTTCATAGGTATCACAGGCTCATGAATACATTTGATGTTCCTGAAGAGCAGAGAATGGTTGTTAGCCAGATGATTGAAGCTGTAAAAGAAATCGATCCGCTTTATGTAGAAGAAATGGATGACCCAATTCCTTTAGAAGAAACAACTGAGTATAAATTTTTTCAAAATGTATTTTCTTCTACCTCACCTTATAATAAAGAATAGGCAAAAGAGTTTTTAGAAGAGTTTGATTCTGATATGAAAGGTAGATATTCCCGTTTAGTCGCTCATAATCCAAATGCAACCGATGTCCTTGCTTCCTCGGTTCGTGCTGTATTAGGTGTTCCTAAGTCCAAGCTCAGTGATGCTGATGCAGTTAAACTCGTATTATCCCCGCTTGAGAATAAACATCTTACTTCCACATTGAATGAGACTACGTTAAGTCCAATTTCTAGATCTCTTTCTCAGGTGCATTATACATTTAAGAAAAGAATTTCTCATACTGCTGATAGCCAAGACCAAAGACATAGAATGGTTCCCGGTGCGCGTCCAGTATTACTAGCTCAATACGCCGGCAAGCCTGATTATATCACACCTGTGGTTATCGAAAAGTATCCGGTGTTATTTGATGAATATACAAAGCGCATGAATGGAATTTTTGAACGAGTCAATCGCTTCCTAGAAGTGTGTAAGAATAAGGAATATGCTACTTATTTATTACCGAATGCAATTCCAATTCGCTTTTATGAGAGTGGGGATTTACTCAATCTGCATCACAAATGGAGAGCGAGACTTTGTTATAACGCGCAAGAAGAAATTTTTTATGCATCCTTAAATGAAGTTACAGACGTCCAAAAAGTAAATCCAGAAATCGCAAAATGGATAAAAGCCCCCTGCGGCATACGGCAAATGGGAGAACAAAAACCCTATTGTCCGGAAGGAGATAAATACTGCGGCGTTCAAGTATGGAAGCAGGGATTAGAAAATTATAGTAGGGTAATATAGCTGTCATTTCGAACGGCTTCATCGTGAGAAATCTATCAGACAAAAATAGGATGCGATTAATCTCTTACTATCATTGCAAAATAGACCTCTCACGATGGGACTGTTCGAGGTGACAGCATAAATAGGAAAATTCAATGAAAATATCAGAGATTCGACAAAAAGAATTAGTTAGTTATAGACGGGCTATTCACAGTAAGCCGGAGCTTAAGTATGAAGAAGAAAAGACTGCAGAGTTTGTAAAGGCGCATTTACAAAACCTGGGATTTAGTTTTCAGGATAAAATTGCTAAGACTGGAATTGTGTCTTTAATTGATTCAGGGATTCCCGGCAAAACGGTATTAGTCCGTGCTGATATGGATGCTCTTCCGATTCACGAAGAGAATACGACTGATTATATCTCACAGACAGAAGGCATTATGCATGCCTGTGGACATGATGGTCATACATCTGTCTTGATGGGCTTTGCCAATGAGATTAAAGAGAATATAAAATCTATCATCCCTAAAGGCAAAGTGCTATTAGTATTTCAACCAGCAGAGGAAGGGGGGAGTGGGGCGGATAAGATGATCGAAGAAGGTATTCTAGAAAAATACAAAGTAGACGCTGCCTTTGCACTTCATGTTTGGAACCATGTAGATATTGGCAAAGTGGGAGTAGTCGATGGAACTATGATGGCTTCGGTAGATGAATTTAAGATTATCGTAACCGGTGTCAGTGGCCATGGAGCAATGCCACAACATACCGTTGACCCTATAGTAGTTTCTGCTCATATCATTACCGCCTTACAGACGATTGTTTCTCGAAACGTTGACCCTTTAGAGCCATGTGTAGTGACAGTTGGAACCATTCACGCGGGAAAGGCTTTTAACGTAATTTCTGAAACTGTGGAAATGACAGGAACAGTTCGCACTTATTCTAAAAAAGTTTACGAAGAAGTCCCTGAAAAACTAAGACGACTTGTTACAGGAATCGCAGAAAGCTTTGGAGCTAAGGTAGAGATTATTTACAAGAGAGTAGATAAGCCAACTATCAATGATTCAGCTATGGCGGATATTGTTCGTAAAGCATCGTATACTATTTTAGGAAAAGATTCTGTGACGGAAGAAGAAGTGAGAACAATGGGAGGAGAGGATTTCTCTGCCTTTTTAATGAAAGTGCCCGGATGTTATTTCTTTATTGGTTCTCGCAACGCACAAAAAGGATTTGTGAACCCTCATCATAGTTCAAAATTTGATTTTGATGAGGATGCGATGGGGGTCGGACTCGCTGTAATGAAAGAAGTAGTTCGATCTTACTTAGAGCAAGCTTAAACTGTAGTCAAAAAGCTCAAAATAAAACTTTCTTTTCTGTTAAATTTAGGTTGATTTAAAAGCCCATTGAAAAAATAATACCTTTAAACCATTAAGGAGATATTTAATGAAAAAAGTTATTGCTTCATTACTAGTAGTTTTAATCATCAGCTTAGGATATTGCTCTTCAACACCAGAAGAAAAAGCTCCTGAGCCAGCAGCTTCTGAGCCAGCTAAAACTGAGCCTGCTAAAGATGCTAAAACACCTGCAAAAACACCTGCAAAAGCACCTGCTAAAAAATAATCACTTAACAAGTAATTGATTATAAAACTAAACGCGGATGATTTGAAAAAGTTATCCGCGTTTCTTATTTTTACCTACGCTTAATATAAAATTCCGACTCTTTCGATTTCAAAAGCTTATTTCCAGTTAAAAGAGACCACGAAAATAATGCTTCCTTCATTCCAGATTCTTTAGTCTTTAATTTCAGAATATTTCCAGAATTCATATTTCCAATTTTCTTTTTTAATTGAATCAAAATTTCGCCAGCGCTCAGATTTCCCGTATCCCATTCAACATGAAAATAAATATCCGAGTTCTTCATGAAGTCCCGGAGAAACTTTTCGATTATTTGATTCACATGAAAAGGCTTTTCTCGGTGAACCCAGTGATTTGCCTGAAGAGTATGAATATCAGCATTCACACAAATATCTTTTGTTCCCTCATAAATCATGGGGGCAAGAGCAGTATCCTGTTCAGGAATAATTACTGTTATTGGCAATTGAATTTTTTCTTGTGGTAGTTCGGGGACGTTGCCCCCCCAGTTCTTTAGGATAGCGCGATAGAGATTGATATTGCCAAGAGTGCTCTGCAATATTTTTTCTCGGTCAAAACGAAACATTGCATCTGAATCAGGAACACTGGCAGCAAGTAGTAGTCTTTTCCATATCGGCTCACCTGCGGTTGACCAAATTAATTCAGGAAGAATTGGAATTTGAAAGAAAAGAATATACCAAGACTTTGAGATTTGGTCCAATGACTTTTGTATTTCGGAAAAATTTCCACTGAATAGCTTACCGAATACATTGTTTAAAAAAAGTCTAGGATGTGGACAGCTAATAGAAGTGTAAGTGAAGACTCTCTTCGAATTATTGGGTTCAGAGATATAACACCAAGAGATTACGGCACCCCAATCATGACCAACTAAGTGGACTTTTCCATTAGATCCAACTAAGAATTCGATAACATTGTCTAAGTCCGACAGTAAGGTTTGTATATTAAAATCAGCAGGAACATGCTCTTGAAATGGATTCTTGATTCCTCTTAGATCGAAAGCAGCTACTCTGTATTTGTCCTTGAAATATTCAAATTGTTTTTCCCAACTAGAAGAAGTGTCGGGGTATCCGTGCAAAAAAAGAATCGTTTCTTTTCCATCGATCTGATCTGCTGCTAGGACATGCAGTTTAACATTTTCTGAATCAATATAATAAGATTTCATTATTTGTTTTGAACCTCGGCGAGAATAATGGTTATATTGTCATGACCACCGCTATCCTTTGCAGCAAAAATAAGGTTATCTACTATGACTTCTAAGCTTTTACTGCTCTCTAGAAGAAGTTGAATTTCCATATCACTAATCATTGCGTTGAGTCCATCACTGCATATTAGTAGTTTATCACCTGGTTCAAGACTTTGTATATAATCAACAGGGATAATTGGCTCAATAGAGCCTACAGCCTGCGTAACTGCATTTCTTTGCGGATGAATCATTGCTTGCTCGGGAGTGATAATTCCGATTCGGACAAGCTCAGATACGAAATTTTGATCTTCTGTAACTTGGATAAGAGTTTTGTTTCGATAGAGATAAAGCCTTGTGTCACCAATTTGTGAAATAAAAAGCTGATCCCCTTTGACAATTGCAGCGGTTGCAACTGTGCCCATACCCATAAGTCCTGGATTTAGCTTAATCATCCGATGGCATTGATCATGAGCAACCAAAAGACATTCACGAACTACATCTTCTGGTTTAGTTGTTTTATGATCCCGTATGTATTTAGCGGATTCGGTTACCATGATGAGTGATGCAGTCTCACCCGCTACAGCGCCACCCATTCCGTCGGCTACGAGTAGCATTATGCCATCACTAGTTGATGCAGGATTTTTAATATCTCCTTCATCACCGTTGCCAATGTTCATAATTAGAAAATTATCTTCATTGTTTTCCCGAATGATACCTATATCCGTCTTCCCGAAAGCCCTGATGTTCATATATATAAGTTATAATTGATTCTATTTCATTTGAGACAACATTTTTATGGTTTTAATTGTAAATAAATGCAGATTTGTGAAAAAAGCCACTGAGCCACTGAGAATCAGAGAGTGCGGTAAGACTAGCATAGAGTTGTTGAAAAATTAGAAGAACGGTTGTCATGGTGAGGCTCTCGAATCCATGACTTTATTGATTAAAGTCGCCCTTCGACACATTCGCCAGTCTCCTTATGCTCCCCCTCCCTGTCTCTGAGTCTCTGTGGCAAAATAGTAGGCTTATGATGAATCAGTCTAGGCTAAATTCAACGGGTAAGATAACGAAGGAATCTACTTGTTTGCCATTTACCTCACCGGGGCGAAATCTTGCTTTGCGGATAATTTGAAGGGCTGCTTCATCAAACCCGTATCCTTCACTTTTTTTAAGAATGGAAGTGCAAACTAGTTTTCCATTTTTATTGATAAATATTTGAACGGTAGTTTGTCCTTTTTGAATTCCTTTTTCTTTTGCCGCCTTGGGAAAGAAATCTTTTAAGCTAAAATCAATTTTTAAAATCGGCTTCTTAGTTAGTTTCTCACTTTCTAGATAGCCTTTCGAAATGTATTTCTCGCATTTGTCTTTTTCCTTTTCTTCTTTCCCTGCATAACTGTTAATATTTAGTAAGAACAGCATTAGTATAAAAAGTATCTTCATATAAAACGTCCATTATATCTTATTCTCGTATCCGTAGAGACGTAGCGCGCTACGTCTCTACGGATATTGTTTTTAAAATTCATGTTTTCCGTTCATCAAATTGCGGGCAATCACCATTTTGTGAACTTCACTCGGACCATCTGCTAGTCTTGCTGCACGGGCATCTCGATAGAATAATTCTAGCTTAGAGTCCCGACTATAACCTAGAGAACCACAAATTTGAATTGCGCGATCTACGCACTTACAAAGAATTTCGCTTACATGCCACTTCGCCATCGAAATAATTTGCCTTGTGTCACCGCCCTTTTGCAAAGTATCAGCGGCTTTGAGTGTTAGTAAAAAACCAGATTCAATTTCTAAAGCAGATTCGGCAAACATCCATTGAATTCCTTCATGCTCGGAAAGCTTTGAACCAAACACTTCTCTTTGCTTTGCGAATTCTCTTGCAATTTCCATAGAGCGTCTTGCTAATCCTATCCAGCGCATACAATGTGTTAGCCTTGCAGGACCAAGTCTCTCCTGTGTCCATTTGAATCCTTCTCCTACTCGACCGAGTATCATTGACTGAGGAACTTCTACGTTTTCAAAGTTTAATTCGCAGTGTCCTCCCTGTCCGTGTGAGCCCATAGTTGCAACTTCTCTAACCATCGTATAACCCGGAGCATCCGTTGGAACTAAGAATAGAGTAGAGCAGCGAAAGCTTCCACTTACTTTTGACATTACAATTAGGAACTTAGCACCATTAGCCCCTGTGCAAAACCATTTACGACCATTTAATATATACTTATCTCCAACCTTTTCAGCATTGGTTAAAAGAGACTGTGGGTCTGCTCCTGCTCCCGGTGCAGGTTCAGTCATCGCAAATCCAGAGCGAATGTCTCCTTTTATTAGCGGGTAGTAAAACTTTTCTTTTTGCTCTTCATTTGCGGCAATATGAAGTAAATGCATATTACCCTCATCCGGTGCATCGCAATTAAACACAAACGGCGCAATAGGAGATCGACCCAATTCACTGAATATGATTGCAGTTCCAACTGAATCTAATCCCAGTCCTCCTTCTGATTTAGGGAGATGGGGAGTCCAAAGTCCTGCTGCCTTAACTTTTTTACGGAGGCCTTGAGCTATCTCTTCTGGTAGACGACCGATTGTATAATCATAATCATTTTCGCAGGGCATTACAACTGTCTCTACGAATTCCCGCGTCTTGAGTCTTAAATCTTCTACTTCTTTTGTTACTGTAAAATCCATATTATCCTCACTTGTTCTATGTCATGTTTTCATTCTGTGCGGCTAAACAATATTAGTCATTCCGCCGTCTACTACGATCGTCTGTGCATTTATATAAGAAGATGCATCGCTGGCAAGAAAGATGGCTGTTCCGAGAAGCTCTTCTGGCTTGCCCATTCGTCCCATTGGAATGCGAGATTTGATTCCTTCCATGAGGGCTTCTTTTGATTTCATATTTCCAACCATATCAGTGTCAATGAAACCGGGGCAAATAGCGTTTAGCCGAAATCCACTTCGAATCCATTCAGCAGCACAGGCGAGAGTAAGCTGAATTACAGCACCCTTTGTGCCAGAATAAACAGAGGCAAGGGTAAATCCCCGCAGGCCTAAGACTGATGCGATGTTGATAATGTTTCCACCGATTTGTTTGTGTGATTTATAATAAGCCTGACTCGCACGAAAGACTGCTTTGAAGTTAATGTCGATTAGATCACTCATTTCTTTTTCACTTAAATGGGATCCCGGTTTATTAAGAGAAATTCCTGCATTATTAATCAATACATCTAGCTTGCCGTGCTTGGTTTTTATTTCACTGATGATGTCTTTGATTTTGTCTTCTTCTAGTAGGTTATTGACTCTACCTTCAATCTTTGCATCTTTCATCCAAGCGATCGTTTCTTGTTTTGTGCCTGTGCCATATACAATTGCTCCTGCATCGCGAAAGCCTAAAGCAAGAGATTTTCCAATTCCTCGACTAGCTCCTGTGATTAAGATTGTTTTGCCTGTAACATCAAATAGATTTTTCATAGTCCCTCTTATTTCTTTGTAGCGTTTTCTTTGATTAGTCCGGCAGCGATTTCGTTCTTTTGAATTTCTCTTGTGCCTTCATAGATTTGTAGAATCTTTGCATCACGGAAGTATTTCTCTACCGGATACTCTTTTGTATACCCATATCCACCATAAATCTGAACCGCTTCTGTTGCGACAAACATGGCAGTATCCGCAGCATAACATTTTGACATTGCAGAGAATTTAGCCATATCTTTATGATCCATTTCACAGAGTAGGGCAGCTTTATAAGTCATTAGTCTACTTGCCTCAATTCGCATTGCCATATCTGCAAGCAAATGTTGAATAGCCTGAAAACTTCCAATTTTTACACCAAACTGTTCTCGCTCCCTAGAATATTGAATGGCACAGTCAAATGCTCCCTGTGCTAAGCCGACAGCCGAAACTGCCACAGCAGGACGAGAGAGGTTAAGAGTTCTTAGCCCCGTTAAGAATCCAGTGTTCTCTTTGAGTCCAATCAAATTTTCTTCTGGAATTTCGCAGTCTTCAAAGATAAGTTGTCTAGTTTCTGAGCAGCGGATACCTAGTTTGTCCTCTTTCTTGCCGAATGAAAATCCGGGAGTTCCTTTTTCGACGATGAAGCAAGATATGCCTCTCGTTCCTCGCTCTCGGTTTGTAATTGCGAATACTGTGTATATGTCGGCTTGACCTGCTCCACTGATCCATTGCTTGGTTCCGTTTAATATGTATTTTGCGCCTTTCTTGACAGCGGTGGTAGACATGTTAGGAACATCTGATCCTGCACCTGGTTCAGTCAATCCGAAGGCAGCAATTTTATCTCCTGTAACAAGGGGAGCGAGCCATTTGTCTTTTTGTTCTTTGGTTCCACCAATTTGAATAGGCAATGCTCCGAGTTTAGTTGTGGCAAATGACACGTTAATCCCAAGACAGCCATAAGAGATTTCTTCGATGAGAATCATTTGAGCCATAACTCCAAGACCGAGTCCACCGGCATCTTCTTCGAACATTGCCGGGTAAAGTCCTGCTTCTTTAAACTTGTCTAAAACTTTTCGTGGGTATTCATTGTGTTCATCGTAATATGCTCTTACCGGAATGACTTCTTTTTTTACTACGTCTCTTACGAGTTCTCTAAGTTGTAATTGTTCTTCTGTTAGGTTAAGTAAAATGCCTGTTGTTTCTGTCATGATTTTCCTCTTTCCTAATTTGAATGACAGAATTGAAATTGAGTCAAGTATATATTGATTAAAAAAGTATTTTTATTCAGTATATATATACTACTAGGTATGGAAAAAAAATGGTGAGGGAAATACAGATATGTCGCGTATCGTCCTGGCTGAGAATAATAAATTACTTACTGTATTAAAAAAAGATTTTCAAAAAAAACTCATCTTCTCAATGTATACCAAAAAATAAAAGAGGGACAATGAATAAAATTATAAAAATAGCGTTATTAGTCATAGTCAGTATACCATTATTGATAGTCGGTGGTATTGTAATCTTTCTACCGAACGTTAAACTTCAAAAAGAATTATTTGTGGAAGTAACACCAGAGAGAATTGCTCGTGGGTCTTATTTAGCAAACCATGTAACAGTTTGCGTGGATTGTCATTCCACCAGAGATTGGACAAAGTATTCAGGTCCGATAACACCGGGGACAGAAGGAAAAGGAGGAGAGGTCTTCGACCAAAAGTTTGGTTTTCCGGGAGCGTTTTATGCGGCTAATATCACACAATACAATTTAAAGACCTGGTCGGATGCAGAACTATTTCGTGCGATTACAAGTGGAGTAGGTCGCGATAATCACCCGTTCTTTCCAGTGATGCCATTTAAGAATTATGGAAGATTAGACAAAGAAGACATTTTATCCATCATAGCCTATGTAAAAACTATGCCACCAATTGAAAGTAAAATTCCTGCGGGTAAGCCTGATTTTCCGATGGGAATCATCATGAAGACTTTTCCTGTAGAGGCAAATCTAACAAAGAAACCAGATTCATCTAATACTGTAGCCTATGGCAAATACTTAGTAACCGCTGCTGCTTGTTTTGATTGTCATACTGATGTAGATGATAAAGCAAATCCACTTCCTGGAATGGACTATGCAGGAGGTAGAACTTTTCCTATGCCGTTTGGAATTTTGAAATCTACGAATATTACTTTTGATGAGACAACAGGAATCGGAAAATGGACAAAGGAAGAATTTGTTCGCAGATTCAAATCCAATGACCCCAATGTTAAACCACCTGCTTCAGTAAAAGCAAATGAGTTTAATACTATTATGCCGTGGACTATGTATGCAGGCATGACAGAAGAAGATATTGGCGCTATCTATGAATTCTTGAAAACTGTGAAGCCGGTTGTTAATCAAGTTGTGCGGTTTAGTGCAAATAAGTAGTTGGGGATTTTGGGGATTACCATGCGAAGGCGCCGGTCGCGAATACTTGGAGCGAAGGGTGGAATGGACACTGATGGACACAGATAAAAAAACGATGGGGAGGATTTGGGATTAAGGTAATTTGTGTTTGTTGGATAAAGTCTGTTATCCCCTTATGAGTGAGAGGTTTGTAAGGTTGAGAATAAATTTCTAGCCTTATCTTTTTTTAGGTGTAAGGGGTGTTTAGTTAATGAAATCTATTTGATTTTAATACAACGGACGTGAGCACCAATAATGACCATTCCTTTTACGTTTGTCTATCCCCAAGATTGGGGAGATTTAGCAAAAAAAGAGGGTTTTTATGTCAAATCTACCCAATATTAGGGAGATTTCCACTAACGTATCTCTTTTGCGGCGTTAGCTTTTCGTTGTATTAAATTGCTTGTCAAATGAAAAATAAACTATATTATTGTGTTATGAATTCTCTTCTTACACAGGCAGTTAAAAAGTTAGGAGTTCTTTCTGAAATAGAGCAGGAAATCATTGCTGAGCGAATTTTGTTGGAGTTACAATATCTGCGCACAATGAAAGCGAAATCTAGTTCTGATACACGCAGAAAAAAAAGTCCAAGTAATGATTTAAAGATAATTAATAAAAAAGCATCTCAATTAAATAAAGAAGCAATAGATGTATTATACACTGTGACGAGTTAGTTAGTATTTTAAAAGCAAAATTGACAAACTACATTGGCTCAATATCAAAATTAAAATTGCAAGAATTAAATGAAGCATTAATAAATGCTTTAGAAATTGAATAATACATATTACCTGAAAAGCACTGGAATCAAGATTAAATTCCCTTCGTGTTCTTCGCGCTCTTCGTGGTTAAAAATCTAAACCCATCGGTGGTAAACTCTTCTTATCCCCACCTCCGTGTCTCAGTGCCTCTGTGGCAAATCTTCCTAGTATTCCTGCTCTGACCTAGTAGACCCTAATAACTCATCCGGAATCTCTTCGATGATTTCCCCAATCTGAACAGCGAGACGATTGCCAACACGACCGGGGATGCATTTGAATTTATTGCGTTCTCCTACTTTGATAATCATGTCTGCTTTGGTAGGAGTATTTTCTAGTTTGATTACATCACCCATTTGTAGGTTCATGAGTTCCATCATAGAGATGTCAACGGATCCTACTTCTGTGATTAACGGGATAGTAACCCCATCGAGACGTTCTTGGATGACGGATTTGTTTTCGTCTGTTTCCCCACGGCGAATAGAGGAATACCAATATTGTGCGGAGAGTTTGTTGATGATAGGTTCAATTGTGATGTAAGGAATACAAAGGTTTGTCATACCTTCTACGTCACCGACTTTTGTTTCGAGGGTAATTAATACCACCATGTCGTTTGGAGGAACTACCTGCGCAAACTGTGGATTAGTCTCAATGTTACCAAGACGAGGACGTAAGTCAATTACAGTAGACCATGCTTCTCGTAAGTTACCTAGGATACGAACTATAATCCCCTCCATTACTGACATCTCTATATCGGAGAGTTCTCGGTTGATCTTAGCAGATTCTCCTTTTCCACCGAAGAGACGGTCGATGATGGTGAATGAAATAGAAGGATCCATTTCTAAGATAGCAGATCCTTTTAGTGGATCCATGTTGATTACGGCAAGAGTAGTAGGGTTAGGAATAGAACGAATGAATTCTTCGTAAGTCAACTGATCCACCGATGCAACGTGCACACCGACTAACGCACGAAGCTGAGCGGATAATCCGGTAGTAGCCAGACGAGCGAAAGTCTCGTGCATCATTTGGAGAGTTCTAATCTGGTCTTTTGAAAATTTATCAGGACGTTTAAAATCGTAGATCTTTACTTTTTTTTGTTCACCAACGGCTGAGTATTCTTCTTCGTTTACTTCGCCACTGGAAATTGCATTTAATAGTGCGTCTATCTCATCTTGTGAAAGTATCTCTGTCATTTTTTTACCTTTACTACAACACCGGAAATTTTCCAGAATCCTTTCATGGTGTCATCTGTTTTTTTAAGAGTGTATTGATATTCAAACTTGGAAGGAATACGGTTTAGTTCTCTTTCTACGTGCACGTATACTCTAGCCATAGAAGGATTGATTTCTTCTGAGGAAGTAATTTTATAATAAGTCAAATTTCCAGAACGTCTTTCTGTTAGATATTTTTTAAATTCATCCACCACGATATCTTTGTAACCTGTGTCAGTTGAAGTATACTCGTTAGCAAATTTAGTATAGCCAAGGATAAATTCTGGAAAGTAAATGTATTTGAAGTAATGGTTCCAGTTCTTTTTTAATTCAGCACCTAAAAATAAATAGACAGTCTCTTCCGGTGCGAGTCCATCAGATGCTAACTCACTATCATGGTGACGTTTATTAATGCGCTCTTCTTTTTTCTTTTCGATTTGGAAGATGGTTTGGTTTTCGCTCTTCGCAAACGTGTTCTTATCCTCTGTAAAGTTTGGATAAAAATAACCGGTCACATAGTATTTCTTGCCGGGAGTAAATTCATAGTAGTCATCTAGGTTAAAACGCTTTGTAAAAGATTCATTTTTATGAACGATGATTTCTTTGACTCTATCACCAACTAAGTTATTCACCTTAATCTTGGAGCTTTTTAGAATTTCAGCCTTTAGATTTTCCCTTGCTTGCAATACATCATCGTTTTCGTCCGTGATTACAAATTGATAGGTCTCCAGGTTTTCAGTCGTGGGAAAAATACGAATGACTTCGTTTCCATAATTCTTGATTGTAAAGTCAAGGTATATTGGTTCTTTTTGTTTGTAGCTCATGGAGGTCAGTTTTAAATTGACTCTTCCTTGAAGACCAAAGAAATTTTCCGTAAAATTTCCACGCACATCCATATCTGGATAAGATAAGATTGGCAATAGGCATAGAAAAAATGTTAGGGCTAGCTTTAGCATACAGTTTAAGAATCGGCTAAATTTTCTGAATCTAACTAAAAAATCCATCCATCTAAGCTTTTTTTACAGCATCTTCGATAATATAGTTCGAAATCTTGATCAGTCTTTTCAAAATGCCCTTATTTTTTTTGTAATTGAAGTAAACATCCAAAAGCGAAATCAAATGAGGCTGAATTTGCTGAAAAGAGCGGGGGGAAATCTTATAGTGTAGAATTTCCCGGTCGATATTGTGTTTAATATTCAGCTCCGTCATATGCCGGTTTAGTTCCTTGATTGCCGAGTCTCCCGCTTTGTCGTGCGCTTCGTAGAAGGATTCAATCTTTAAAATGAAATCAGTCAGAGTCTTTTTAATTTTAGCCTCATCCTCGGTTGGTCTTCCTTTCGCGGTGAGTTTATTAATTGTCTCATATCTTTCCATCGACTCTTCGTAGAGTTTGTTGATTTCGGATCTTTCACTTAGAATAAAAATAATGAAAGTGATAATCTTCATGAATGATTCTGGAAAAATTCTATTTTTATCTAGCTCAACTAGAATTGCATCCTTATGAGTTAAGTCTTCTGGAATTTTGGAAACCTTATCGAGGACAGCACTGACTGAATCGTTCTGGCTAAGGGAAGCGATATGCGTCATAGCCTCGATATAAGCTTCTTCCTTATTTTGCATTTCGCTCATTTTGTAACACCTTCTCTTCTGTCTACAATCACAACCTTATTGATAATGGTTTTTGCATTTCCATCTTTTACAATTTGTGCAAATATTGTATCACTCGCAGGAAGCAGTTGACCGAATACTGTGTGTAAGCCGTCAAGATGAGGAGTGTTTACTTCATTGATGAAGAATTGAGAGCCGTTTGTATTTGGACCTGCATTTGCCATTGCGAGCGCGCCTTTGATGGCTTTCTTACTTGTGATGACTTCATTGTATTTGTAACCGTTACGGGCTAATACCTCTAAGACGCTCATTTCACTTGCCTGTTTTAAATTTTCTTCTGCTTCTGTGATTCTGCTTTCTAAATCTTGTTGGCTTTTAATTCCCATTCCTACTAAGACTGCTTTTTGTAGAAGTCTTCCGTAGCTCGGAGCGTCTTTTACTTTTACTTTGTCTAGACCTAAAGAGACTGCATTGATTTCATCGTCAAAGGAATATCCCGGTCCACCTGTTCCATCTCCATTCGGACAACCACCTTGCACCATGAAGCCGGCAATTACTCGATGAAAAGTAAGTCCGTTGTAAAAAGGTTTTTTTACTTTCTCGCCTTGCTTTAGAAATTCTTTTTCCCCTTGGGCTAGATCAATAAAATTTTGAACGGTTAACGGTGCGTTGTCGTGATAGAGTTCTAAGAGTAGATTTCCTTTGTTCGTGTCAATGATGGCGAATATCGCTTTTTTGTCTGGAAGGGCAACAGTCGTGTCCTCTTTCTTATGAACGACTACTTCCACTTTGGTATAGTCCGCTGGTTTGTAAGTTGGTTTTTGGAAAGACTTGTCTTTGCAAAAAAGGATTTGTGTGGATAAGGAAAATAAAACTATTAATTTAAAAAAATTCATTCTGACCTCAAAATTTTAATTCGTAAGCATTAATGATGACATGACCTTTATTTACTGTCACCTCGAATGGCCTAACCACGGGTGCGGCCTGCCCAACTCTCACCCCCCCACCTGGTAAACTGCCAACCCCCCCGCCTGGCGGGGCCCCAAACCGCCCGGAAGGCTTCGACTCACGCTAATTACTTATTTTTCAGCCTGTAAACTTTGGCGTAAGTGTGCAAGCGAATTTTCTGCCTTTTTGATCTGCTCTTTTTGCCTGTTTGAGGCAGTTCCGCCGTAGACATTCTTTTTTTCCGTGGATTTGACAAGGGAAATTGCTTCAAAATAGCTATCTCCTACGAAATGCTCGCTGATAGAGGCTCTGTCCGATTCATCGATGTCTGCTAGAGTTCTATTTCTTTGGACACAAAGAGAGACAAGTTTACCTACATGCTCATGTGCTTCGCGGAATGGAATTTTTTTGTCATTCACTAAATAGTCTGCCAGGTCTGTCGCTGTCGCAAAACCACGATTTAACGAAGCTTGCATTTTTTCAGGGAAAAATTTCATTTCGCGGATCATCTCTGTTATCCCCTCGATAGAAATTTTTACCTGGTCAACAGAATCAAAAAGAGAAATCTTATCTTCTTGTAAATCCCGATTGTAGGCGAGCGGAAGACCTTTGAGTAAAATCAACATATGATTCAAGTTAGCAATCACTCTTGCAGACTTTCCACGGATTAGCTCTGCTATATCTGGATTTTTTTTCTGTGGCATAATCGAAGAGCCTGTTGTGAGAGAATCAGGAAGAGAAATAAATCCAAACTCGACGGAAGAGTAGATGATAATTTCTTCACAGAGTCTAGAAGCATGGACGAGTATAAGAGAAGCTGCAAATAAAAAGTTTAGAATATGATCTCTTTGCGAAACTGCATCGATTGAATTCTCACTCATAGCGGGTAATTCTAATTCACCGCGCATAAGCTCTCTATCCGTATTGTAATTTACGCCGGCAAGAGCACCCGAGCCTAAAACCAGAAAATCATTTACTTCTAATGTATGCTGTAATTGTTTAAAGTCTCTTTCAAACGCCCAGAAGTAGGCGAGTAGGTAATGAGAGGTTCGGATTGGTTGTGCTACTTGTAAATGAGTGTAACCCGGCATCACTAGTTCCTGATTGTCTTTGGCTTTATTCAGGATAACGTCAAGTAGGTGCAAAAGAGAGACCAGGATTTCTTCTGTTTCGTCTCGGATAAAAAGTCTAACGTCTTGCGCGACCTGGTCGTTTCTAGAGCGACCTGTGTGTAATTTCTTTCCCGCCTGCCCAATTAAATGCGTTAGGCGGTATTCGATATGCATATGAATATCTTCTAGCTCTGTTGTATAATGGAATTGTCCGAGTTCAATTTCTGTTTTGATTTGCATGAGTCCTGTGACAATGCTATCAAATTCTTCTCTGGTAAGAATGCCTATTTTTAATAAATTCTTTGCGTGTGCAATGCTTCCCACGATGTCTTGTTTATACAACCGTTTGTCAAAACTAACCGATTCGCCAATTCTTTCCATGATAGAAGCGGCTTTTGTCTCAAATCTCCGCCCCAGAGTTTTTGTGATTTTTCTTCTTGCATAGTATTACTGTAAAATTAAAAATTGATTAGGTGTCAAGTGAAGAGTAATACGGTCACCTCGAACTGCCAAAACCGTCATTTCGAACCGAGCACATCAGTTTGTGCGAAGTGTGAGAAATCTATTTTGCAAACATACTATTAGGTTTATCTTATACTTTATTTGCTAGATAGACCTCTCACAAATCTTCCGCCCAGTGCTCGCGCATATTTCGTCTTGGCGCGTTCGAGGTGACAGTATAATAAAGGAGAAAATTATGACTCAAGTTTTTGGTTTATTAATTGCGGCGGTATTTGTTATCTTTTTATCTTTCATTCTATCTACGGGGATAATTAGTCTTATCTGCTATTCGTATTTTTATTTTAAATACAAATCGTGGAAGTATTTTAAAAGATGTTATCTATTTACTCTGCTCGGTGGTTGCGTTGGTGTCCTCATTACATTTGTGCTTATTCCAAAAACTGCTGACTCGCAGATTCTTCCTTATTCTATAATTTTTGCTTCTATGATTGCAGGTGGAGTTAGTGGAATTGTGGGGAAAAAGATTACCACCGAGGACACCGATGAACACCGATAAAAAAAATTCCTGCTAAGAAAAAGCCAACAGTCATAACTAAGAAGCCTGCCAATTCAAAAAAAAATAAAACAAAAAGATTGGTGGACAATCTATCAAAACGCAAAAGAAGATAATTGGAAAGGTGCTTGAAATTCAAATGGTAGGATAGGCATCCCTGCCGTCCGTTAACAGGAAAGTGTGTTTATCTTGCGTTAGCCACTTCCAGCCCTTTTATCTAAAATACTATCAAGTCCACTATCAAAGATAATCTCAAACATACTCCAAAAAATTTAGGAGTATGTTTAATATTAAGGTTGATAGTATCTTTAATAGTAATATTGAGCTATAGACTACTTAGGGATGATTGCTATTAGCCGTAAATCAGGGGGTTACTTTTTTTACGAATTCGGATTTTAGTTGTAAGCCGCCGATGCCGTCTATCTTGCAGTCGATATTATGATCTCCTTCAATTAGACGGATGTTTTTTATTTTTGTGCCGGATTTTAATGTAGAAGAAGAGCCTTTTAATTTTAAGTCTTTGATGATTGTGATACTGTCACCGTTTACTAGTAGATTGCCGTAAGCATCTCGCACTCCTTCGTCTTCGATTGCCATTTCTGATTGTTCCGCTTTTGCCCATTCATGAAAACATTCAGGACAATTGAGCATATCTCCATCTTCATAGGTTAGGTTTGATTTGCATTTGGGGCAATGAGGTAGATTCATTTTGTTACTTCTCCGATTTGATTTTTTGATTTCAATACAACTTGACTTGGAAACTTGTTTTACTTACTTGTATCGGTATCGGATAAGAAATACAATTTTTTCTTTTTTGATTACGAGGATTCTATGACTACGAATACGAACCAACCAACGCGAATTTTTCTAAAAGACTATAAAGCTCCTTCTTTTAAAGTGCAGAGTATCGATTTATTTTTTAGCTTACACGAAAAGGAAACACAGGTCAAAGCAAAGCTATCAATTGAAAAATTAGAAGAGACTTCCCTCGTTCTAAATGGAGAAGGATTAAAGCTCTTAAGTATTCGCATCGACGGCAAAGAACTGTCAGCCGCAGAATACTTTGTAACAGAAGATTCTTTGACAGTTCGATCCGTTCCCGATTATTTTACTCTCGAAACAATTGTAGAAATTAACCCAGAAGAAAACAAATCCTGTGAAGGACTTTACTTATCCAATGGAATCTTTGCGACTCAGTGTGAGGCAGAAGGATTTCGAAATATTACGTATTTCTTAGATAGACCTGATGTGATGACTAGTTATATTGTAAGCATCGAAGCAGATAAGAAGAAGTATCCGGTATTACTTTCTAACGGAGATTTGATTTCTAAAAAGCAGATTGGAAATGGTAGACATATAGCTGTCTGGAGAGATCCATTTAAAAAACCAAGCTATCTATTTGCGTTAGTTGCCGGAGACTTAGGCGTAGTCGAAGGATCTTTTACAACAAAGTCAGGCAAGGAAGTAAAGCTAGAAGTTTTCGCTTCGCATGGAAAACAGGATAGATGCTTTCATGCTCTTTTGTCCTTACAAAAAGCGATGAAGTGGGATGAGGAAAGATTTGGTCTTGAGTATGATTTGAATCAATATATGATTGTCTCGATTGATGATTTTAATATGGGAGCAATGGAAAATAAAGGACTCAATATTTTTAATTCCCGTTTGGTATTAGCCGATCCGGAGTCAGCCACAGACAATGACTTTATGCGAATTGAGTCAGTTGTCGCTCATGAATACTTTCACAACTGGACAGGAAATCGAGTGACCTGTCGAAACTGGTTTGAGCTTTCTCTGAAAGAGGGGCTAACAGTGTTTAGAGACCAAGAGTTTTCTTCTGATCTGCATTCTAGAGCAGTAGAGAGAATTAAAAATGTAGACGCACTTAGAGCAAGACAGTTTGCCGAAGACGCAAGGACCTAACGCTCATCCCGTAAGACCGGAGAGTTGTCTTGCTGTGGATAATTTCTATACTGCTACCATTTATGAAAAGGGAGCAGAGGTCATTCGAATGATGTATACTATGGTTGGAGTAAATGGTTTTAGAAAAGGAATGGACAATTACTTCAAAGAATACGATGGCAAGGCTGTTACTATTCTAGATTTTGCAAAGTCGATTGCAGAGCCGAATAACATTGATTTTACGCAGTTTAAATTATGGTATAGCCAATCCGGAACCCCCGAAGTCAATGTCACGGAAAACTACGATGCGGATAAGAAAGAGTATTCGCTTACTCTAAAGCAATTTTGTAAGCCCACAGAAAAAGAACCGAGTAAAGAAGCGTTTCATATTCCTTTACTCATCGGGTTACTCGATACGACGGGAAATGATTATAAACTGAATTCAAAAGATATAGCGTATAATTCAGACGGCAAAGCTCTCATCTCTTTAAAAAAAGAAGAAGAGACTTATCTATTTACCGAAATTAGCGATAAACCCGTATTATCCTTAAACCGTGAATTTTCCTCTCCTATCAAGCTTCATTGGAATGCAACACAGGCTGAGCTTTTGCATATCATTAAATTTGATAAAGATTCCTTTAATCGCCGCGAAGCTTGTTTTAAAATGATCTTACAAGAACTGCGAAGTTTAATTGCAGACTATCACAGCAAAAAAGAACTTAGACCCAATTCAGAAATCATTGAGGCAATCGGCTATATACTGCTAGATAAAAAAATAGATGCACAGTTTAAATCTCTTATGCTCCAAATACCGGGAGATGATTTTATTGCACAGGAAGAAGATATTCTAGATGCAAAAGCATTTCAAGCGGCTAATCATAGTATTACGATTGCATTTGTTCAGAAGTATGAAGATGCTATTCTAGATTTATACCATGCTCATCATAAATTGGACTCCATTGGGGATCGTGCGTTAAAGAATCATTTGCTCTTTTACTTAGTAGAAGCAAGTCATCCTAGCTCTATATCTATTGCATTCGAGCAATTTAGCGCAGCCAAGAGCATGACTGATAAAATAAATGCGTTAGTTGCCTTATGTTATACAGACAGTGAAGAAAGACAAAAAGCATTGCATGAATTCCTAAATCGTTGGAAGGAAGACGCGGTTGTATTTAACAAATGGCTACAAGTCCAGGCATCTTCTCGCATAACCAAGACCTTTGAGATCGTAAAAAAAATTACTACAACGCCACCATTTAATCCTGAAAATCCGAATAATATTTATTCTCTTCACTCTGTAATTGGAAAGAATCATTTTGTGATGCAACGGGAAAAAGAAAAAACCTATGCATGGCTTTGTGATGAAATTATTCGAATAGATAAAATCAATCCGCAAGTAGCCGCAAGACTCTGTAGTTGTTTTAATTTCGTAAATAAATTTCCTGACGAAATTAAAGAAATTGCACAAAAGGAAATCGGGCGTGTTCTTGCTATGCCTAATCTTTCCAAAAATTCGCGTGAATTACTAGAAGGTTGTATTTAGAGATGCCTCATAATCTAAGTCTGATTACAACAGTTGCAGTAAGCCTTGTCTTTGCTTTAATCCTCGGCTTCGTTGCCGCAAAATTAAAATTACCTGCTCTCGTTGGCTACTTAGTGGCAGGAATCATCGCAGGTCCCGCAACTCCCGGTTTTGTCGCAGACATGGCATTGTCAGGTCAGTTGGCAGAAATTGGAGTCATGCTTTTAATGTTTGGAGTGGGACTTCATTTTTCACTAGAGGATTTACTGGCTGTTAGACGCATCGCGATCTTAGGAGCTATTCTTCGAATCATTCTAGCCACAATTCTAGCAATTCTAATCACTGGCACCTGGGGATGGAGTTTTGGAGAAGGATTAGTGTTTGGGATTGCAATCTCGGTAGCAAGCACGGTTGTCCTTTTAAAAGCTTTAGAGAGTAGAGGACTGCTTGAATCTGTAAATGGAAGAATCGCAGTGGGTTGGGTGGTAGTAGAAGACTTAGTCACAGTGCTTGTGCTAGTTTTACTTCCACCGCTTTCTGGTTGGTTGAATGGAAGTTCTTTCGCGGCTAATTCTGATATGTCGGTATGGACTACTCTTGGAATTACACTCGGTAAGGTGACCATTTTCATTTTGCTTATGCTCGTTATTGGTAAACGGCTATTTCCCTGGCTTCTCTGGCAAGTTGCAAAAACTGGATCTAGAGAATTATTTACATTATGCGTAATTGCTGCTGCTGTAGGAATCGCGTATGGATCTGCAATACTCTTTGGAGTATCATTTGCTCTAGGAGCTTTCTTTGCGGGACTTGTATTGCAGGAATCTGATTTGAGTTATCGTGCGGCAAATGAGTCCTTACCTCTTAGAGATGCGTTTTCTGTATTGTTCTTTGTTTCTGTTGGAATGTTATTCGAACCAAAGATTCTTTTGGAAGAGCCTTTAAGAGTTTTGATTGTAGTTGTCTTAATTGTATTCGCAAAGTCAATCGTTGTCTTTTTTCTAGTCTTGCGATTTGGTTATCCATTAAATACTGCTTTGACTGTATCCGCAGGACTTGCTCAGATTGGAGAATTTTCTTTTATACTCGCAAGTCTAGGTGTGTCTTTGAAATTACTTTCTATTGAAGGACAAAATCTAATCCTAGCCGGATCCCTAATCTCGATTACTCTCAACTCAATTATTTTTAAAACAATAGAGCCGATTCAAGTATGGATTCGAACTAGATCCAAATTTGTTAGATTTTTCGAGCAAAATGATGACCCTCTAGCAGAACTACCGATGACCTTTGACTCCGAGCATTTAACAGGACATGTTGTATTGGTTGGATATGGTAGAGTTGGAAAGAGAATCGGGCAAGCACTCGTGCAAGCAAAAGTTAAATACGTTATAGCCGAACAAAATAGAGAAATTGTTGAAAGTTTAAGAGAAAGCGGTTACGCGGCAGTATGCGGCGATGCCTCCGAGCCTGCCGTTCTAATACAGGCTCATATTGCACGCGCTCATACTCTTGTAGTAGCTACACCCGATACTTTTTTAGTAAGGCAGATGATCGAGATTGCTCGCACTCTAAACCCGAATATAGAGACAGTCGTGAGAACTCATAGCGATGAAGAAACGGAACTCTTACAAAAAGAAAGAGTGGGTAAAATCTTTATGGGTGAACACGAATTAGCCACAAGTATGTCCGAATTTATTATTTCCAAAATTAAAGGTGAAACTCGATAGTAATTTTTGTTCCCTTATTTCTTATAATTGCAATCTTTCCACTCAGATGTTTAGAAAGCATTTTAACAAGCTTCAATCCAAAGCCTGTGGAGCTGTCAAAATCAATTGATTCCGCTATTCCGTTGCCATTATCCTCTACACTAACAAACACAGTTTGATCCACAACAAGCATTTCTATCTTAATGAAACCTTCCTGTCTATCTTTAAATGCATATTTGATTGTATTGGTTAATAGCTCGTTTACAATAAGACCGAGCGATTGCAAACGATTTACATCCAATTCAAAATCCATTATATTCCTTTCTGTCTTTATCCAGCTTGCAATTTGAGAATTGCCAAGAATTTGATCTACTAAAGTAGTAAGATATTTTTTAGCAGAAATTTTATCTAGATTCTTGGATTGGTTTAATTGGTCATATAATACCATCATGCTCTGCACTCTATTAGCTGCATCTCGCAGGGCAGTCGCGACTATCGCCTCACTTGCGTTAGTAGATTGAAGTGATAGAAGAGAAAAAACACTAGCCATATGATTTTTAATTCTATGATGCACTTCTCTTAATAGCACTTCATTATTTTCTAGAAGTTCTTTTACTTTTTGTTCTGCAATCCTTCGCTCTGTAATTTCTGAGAACGTGATAACGGCTCCTTCGATTACATTTTCTAGAGTTCTATAAGGTTGGATACGCATTGTATACCACTTATCGTCTTGTATTTGCACTTCTACTTGTTTTTGAATCAATGAATCCAGGACTTCTTGTAAATCGTCAACGAGAGTAGTATAGCCAATTAGGTTTGAAACTACATGTGCTACCGGTCTTCCTACATCTGTTGGGATTAGGTTTATAATTTTTATTGCAGTAGGGGTAAATCGTAGTATCCGCAATGACAAATCTAAGAAAATAGTAGCGATCCCAGTTCCTGCCAGCAGATTATTCATATCGTTGTTTACTCTTGATAAATCTGTAACTTTGGTTTGTAATTCCGTATTGATTGTAGCAAGCTCTTCATTGACAGATTGCAATTCTTCTTTGGAAGTTTCCAATTCTTCGTTTGTAGATTGTAATTCTTCATTGACAGATTGCATTTCTTCGTTAAAAGATTTCAGATCATCATTTGATGTTTCTAATTCTTCGTTTAGATTCTGTAGAAATTCTTCTTTTGTTTTTAGTTCTTGTTTTAGTTGGGTTATATACTCATTTACATCCGAAGAAGAATCGTCAGCGAATTTATATGGTTTTTCTTTTTGCTCAGGGGTTGCCTCTTCTTCAAGAACTACAAGAAAAAGGGGAGTGCTAGAGCCTTCGGAAAATTCCGATAATACGGGTCGAATGGTAATGCTTATATTCTTTGGGCTACCTTCTATATTGATAAATATGCCACTGCGATGAACGATAGTTGTTTCATTTGCGGCTTTACTAAGTGCAATCATTAAATCTTGTTTTAGACCTTCTTTTGCCAATTTAATAATATTGCTTGTCCCAAACTCACCTGCGGGTAATTCTAAATAGACTCCTGCTCTTCCATATAGGTATAGTATGTCGCCTGTTGCATTTATGAGAGCTCCATTGGGAGCAATCTGTTGTAGTAAGGCTTTTTCTGTTAATTCTTTGAAGGGTAGTTTTGTTTGCGTAACTAGTTTTTCTGGATGGCTGGAAACATTGACTGCGGGTAGCCCTGGCATTGAGTGGAATTTTCCAAACATAGTTTGAGATATATTTCTAAAGACTTCTTTTCTTTGGTAGACTTTTGCTTTTCTATCTTCTACAGAAAATAAATCACCAAAATCCCCAATCGTTTCTGAATTGCCTAGAAAAAGAATCCCCTCTGGATTCAAAGCATAGTGAAATAATGGAATTATCCGCTTCTGTAAATTTCCATTCATATAGATCATTAAATTTCGACAGCTTATTAAATCAATTTTAGAGAAGGGGGGATCTTTGATAATATTCTGCTCGGAAAATACAACCATATCCCGTATACTCTTACTGATTCGGTAGGCGGCTTTTGAATCATCGAAAGTAAAATATTGAGCGAGTCTCTCCGGTGTAACATCGAGAGTAATATTGGAAGAATAAGTGCCAGTGCGGGCAATAGTGATTGCTCTCGAATCAATGTCAGTGGCAAAGATTTGCAATTTAAAATTCTGTTTTGCCCGATCTAGATATTCTTGCAATAAAATTGCGAGAGAATAAGGCTCTTCTCCTGTAGAACAACCGGTAGACCAGATACGAATGACTGCCCCTGCTTGCTTATTGGCAAAGATTTTGGGAATGATTTGATTTTCAAGAATTTGAAATATTTCTGTATCTCGAAAGAAACTAGTAACTCCAATGAGTAAGTCGTGGTATAGCATCTGAACTTCAACTGGAGTCTTTTGTAGATACTTGAAATAGTTTTCCATTGAATCAATATGATGAACGGCAATTCTTCTTTCTATGCGGCGGTTAATCGTGGTTGGTTTATACTCAGAAAAATCATGACTTGTTTGAACCTTTAAAAGAGCAAATATTTTATCAAATAGTTCTTTTGTGTCTGCTGATGAAATCATTTTAGGAAGTTTACCAAATGAATGCTCTACATATTGTATTAGTTCAGCAGGCATTGATTTTGCAGGGGATATGAAGTCTATTAAGCCAGTAGCAATCGCACTGCGGGGCATACCGTCGTATTCCGTTGTCTCTGGATTTTGTGCCATTGCCATACCACCTTCCCCTTTGATGGCTCTGACGCCTATCGTTCCATCGTTGCCATTTCCTGAAAGAACAATACAAATTGCTTTTTCTTTTTGATCTAGAGCAAGAGAACGAAAAAAGAAATCAATCGGGAGACGTTGACCACGGGGGGAGGAGGGCTCTTTTAAGAAAAGCGATCCATTTAGAAATGTCATATCTCGATTGGGAGGAATGATGTAAGCACAATTAGGTTTTACTTTTATTCCATCTTCTACTTCTAGAACTTGCATTCGCGTATAACGTTGAATGAGTTCTGTTAGAATACTTTTGTGATCCGGTGCGAGATGTTGCACTATTATAAAAGCCATATTTGGATTAACTATAGGCGGCATACCTGAGAAGAATGCTTCGAAAGCAGCGAGTCCTCCAGCAGATGCACCGATACCTACAATTGGAAAATCTACTGTGCTGAGTTTACTTTCACTGTTCTTCATTTGCTTGCCCTTCTAATTCGAGTGGCAAAGTAAATGTAACCACAGTGCCAATACCAAGTTTACTTTTCACCCAAATACTACCACCTTGTTTTTCTACAAACTCTTTGCATAGTATAAGCCCTAGGCCTGTGCCGGATTCGTTTTCCGTTCCAAGCTCAGTAAACTTAGAATCCAATCTAAAAATCTTATCAAAATTAACAGTTTCAATTCCAATACCTGAGTCGGCGACGGAGACTTCTAAAAATTTTCCGTTTACCTCAGTGGATAATATTATTTTCCCTCCGAAGAATGTATATTTAATTGCATTGGTCAATAGATTTCGTAGAATCGTGGTCACTAGAGCCTCATCTGCATAAACTAAGTCTTTTCCCATTAAACCATTTTCGATTGTGATATTTTTCTTAAATGCGCTTACCGTTATGAGAGGAAGCGTAGCTTCAATGATTCGATTCATATATCTACTCGTCGGGTTGAAGCCTATATCGCCTGTCTGAGATTTTGACCATTGCATTAGGTTTTCCAATACGGTGAATGCAGATTTTGAAGAGGCATGAATAATTTCTACATACTTTAATAGTTGTGAGGATAATTCATTGTTTACGCTAGAAAGTTTTCCTTCTAATAATTCTGAGATTGTGATGATTCCTAGAAACGGATTACGCAGATCATCCGCAATGATACTAAAGAATTTATCTTTTGCTTGATTCACTTTTTCCAATTCATCAGTATAGCTCTTAATTCTTTCTTCTGCGTTCTTTTGCTCTGTTATATCGATTGCTGTGATTAGAAAATTTTTCTCAACGAAAGAGTAAATTCCTTCTATATGAACTTGCTTTCCGGGAATACCATCTTCTATTAATTGAACTTCGCAAATTTCTTTATGTCCTGATTCAGTCACTCTTTGAAAAAAAGAATTGAATATTTGTCTTGTTTGTTCAGAAATGAATAGTTTAAAATTCGCTTTTAGTAATGCGCTATGAGCTTTCGATAAAAGCTCTGCACCACTGATATTTAATTCTGAAATCGTTCCATCTTTTTCAAGGGTATAATACCCCATTGGCGCAAAATCATACCTTGCCGTATACTTACGAGTAGCCGCTTCTAGTTTTTCATTTGCTTGTATCAGTTCTTCATTTTGCATTGCCAATTCTATTTGATGTATTTCTATTTCGTGTATAAACTTATTTTCTTCTGTTTCATTTAGAAAGGAAGCTTCTAAGGAATGCTTTTTATTAAACTCAATTACCGCTCTTTGTCTAAGAGTTAGATTGGTTGTAGTGTTCGGTGTTTCTGGAATCATTGTATTTATCTCCACTTTGTCATATAACAATTCGTATTCGCCAGTGTATATTGGATAAATGAAATTAACCGGTGATTTATGTTTCAAAAAAAATGTATTTAGGACTATCTATTAAATGACACGGATTCGTGATGGGGATATAGAGAAGGGAGGTATTAGAAATGGTTTCTTATTGTTAGATAAATCGTTCTGTTCTACTTGTCCTAGTAGAGAATACGGGCTTTTTCATTGCACGGGATCTGATAGTCTTTCAGAAGTATCAGAAGAAAAAATTCGACTGAGTTTCAAAAAGAAAGAAATGATCTTTCAAGCACAGGAAATAGTAACCGGTTTTTATTGTATAGAAAAGGGCTTAGTTAGAACCTACAAGGCAAGTGTGGGCGGTAGAGTCCAGACATTTCAACTGGCAAGCAGAGGAAAATGGGTTGGTTTTAGAGATGCTATTGGCGGAGAGATTTACAATCATTCTGCGATATGTGTGGAAGATACAATCGCATGTTATATCTCCAAAGAAACAATTCTGCGGCTAATCAAAGTTGACGCTGCTTTTCAATTAGAAGTAATGAAATACCTGGCTGATGAATGGAAGGTAGTTGAAAATTCTATGCACTCTTTAGGCACAAAACAGATTCATAGTAGGCTCGCTGCTTTACTGATTTCGTTTAGCGATGCAGCAGATAAAGATTCCGAGCTAACGATAAACGTTACGCGCGATGTAATGGCAACTTGTATAGGAACAACGAAAGAGACTTTGATTCGCTCTCTATCTGATTTTAGAGATAGAAAATGGATTGGTATCGATAAAAATAAAATAGAACTTTTAAATAGAAAAGTTCTTTCCGATCTCGCGGAGATTATTTCGTAATTATCTTTTTGCCACATAGGCACTGAGATACAGAGAAAGATTCCAAGAGACTCTGTCGCTGCCTTATTTGAAAATTGGAGGAGTCAATTGGGGTTACTTCATGATAACCAATTGAAAAGTAGAATTCATGTCGGGGCTGCAATGAAGATTTAATGTTAAATGAATAGGAAAAGAAGTTCCATCTGAATAGATTAGGTTTAGAGGGCATGATTTAAGGATTTCTTTGTCTTTGAATGAATTATTTACTCGCTCGGTCTGACTTGATTCAATAATTCTCTTTTTATATAAATAGAATGAATCCTGGTCTTCCTTTGCTATAAACTTTTGAAAGCTTTGCTCTTTCAGTTTGTCTGCTAAAACGCCTAGAATATTTCTTGCTGTCAGATTTGATTCTATAATTAATTCTTTTTCATTGAGAGTCAATTGACCTACTGGGGATAGATGATACATCTCAAAGTATTTGGCTCTCAGAGTTTCGAGTTCATCCTGTCTTGCTCGAAATTCATCATTTTGCATCTGTAATTCTATTTGATGAGTCCTTAGATTTTCTTCGATTACCTTTGCTTTTTCTTTCACTTCGAAAAGGCGGAACGCCATCTTGATAGATGCATCTAGAACTGTAACACTTGAATTTTTTACTACGTAACCGTAAGAGGTAATTTTTTCTGTTGTCTCAACGATTTCTTTTTCTGTATGGCTTGATAGGAAGAGTAGCGGTAAATCATGCTTTGCCAGAATTGTCTTTGCAGCCTCTGTTCCGCTGATTCCTTCGCCTAGGTCTATGTCCATCAAAATCAAATCTACTTCTTTATTTTCTTGCATTAAATCAATTGCCTCTTCACCTGTTTCTTTATGTATAACAGTATACCCATATTTTTCCAAGGAGGCTTTAGTTAATTGTGCAAGTAGAAATACGTCTTCGACGAGAAGGAGTGTTTTTTCATTTAACATTGCTTTATTATAAATTTTGCTAGTATACTGTATACCTTTTAATTTACTTTGGAAATTCTAAAATAATCTTTGTTCCATTTTGGCGTTCAATTTTTATCTTTCCATTTAGTTGTTCAGTGAGTCCTCTAACGAGCATGAGTCCAAATCCTGTTGAATTGGAAAAGCTAATTGATTCAGGAAGACCATTTCCATTGTCTTCAATAGAAATATAGGGATTATTCGCTAGTAGTTTTGCGGTTACAGTTATTAATCCGCTCTCTCTTCCTTTAAATGCATACTTCATTATATTTGTAATGAGTTCATTTACGATGATTGCAAGTGGTTGTAAACGTTTGGTATTTAACTCAAAATTCTCTATTCTTTTTTCTACTTTTATAGAAGAACTATTGGGAAAGTTTTCCAGAATCTCATCTATTAAAACTGTCAGATAATCCTTGACGGATACTTCTCTGTAGTCGCTTGATTTGTATAATTTATCATATAATAATGCCATACTATTTACTCGATTGGCTGCTTCTTCTAAAGCAGTAATAGCAGTTGCATTGGTTATAGATTGCGATTGAAGCAGTAATAAACTGCATATTGTATTCATATTATTTTTAATGCGATGATGAACTTCTTTGAGTATGATTTCTTTTTCTACCAATAGAGATTTAATTTTTTCTTCGGCTTGCTTTCTATCTGTTATATCGCGGGTAACGCAGATAAAATGGGGAATGTGCTTCAAGGAAAAGGAGGCAATTGAGCTAATACCCATGAATTCTGTGCCATCTTTTCGTTTAAATATGGCTTCCAGGTCTTTGCAAAAACCAGATTCGGCTAATTGAGTGTATACTCTTTCTAAATCAGCAGGATTATTCCAGAGTTCAATTTCTTGGACTGTTCTACCGATTACTTCTTCGCGGGTATATCCTGTTAGTTCTAAAAATGCCTGGTTGACTTCTATGAGTGTTCCATTGGTTCGGTGAAATACAGAAACTGAATCTGGATTGGTCTGAAAGATTAATTCCATATTCTCCATTGATTCCTGATTTTCCAAATTCAATCTCTTGCTCAGTAAAATAATAAACCCGTATGTCCATAGATTACTCGTAATTAAGGCAACTAGATACATAGATGATTGAGTGAGCGTTGCTGCGAATGGACTACCCGCAGAAGGGGATATAATTGTCACCAAGGTTCGCATAAGAAAAAACAATGCATTGACTATAAAAACGAATGCTAGGAAGTTTGTGGATCCCCTGAGTGCGCGTATTCGATAATGTATGAGTGCATGAGTGGATAACAGAGATAATACGACGATAGCGATAGATACGGTTACTCGCCTGGCTATAAGATTATCATTTAGATAGGTGAAATGAAAAGTTATAAAACTAAATAGGAAACTTACAATAAGGAGTAAGCGACTGTTTTCCTTTTTTCCGAAGAATCTTAGAATTCCAACGTAGTAAAAAGTAAACGTGGCTAAGAATAGTATATTGTTTGCTACAGTGGCAAATTGTCGTAAACCGGTAGCATCTCTTAGATAATTAAAGGCAAATGCAAATACTCCAAAGACACTTCCTATTGTCCACCAACCCGGACCTTGAAAAGTTCTATCTATACGCATTTGCACTGAAAGGACAATAGCTTGCATTAGAATCGTAATGCTCATTATGATTGCTAATGTATGAATGTCAATGTTCATGAAAGAACCTCATCCTTTTCTATATACTAATAGGATTGGAGTAAATCAATGTAAAATAAAAAAAATAGAGGAAAAATGATGTTAGATGCTAGTGAATTTAAAGGAAGAGAAGAGTGAATAGTCAGGAAAATATTGTAGAGTTAAACTGTTTACTGTCACCTCATTCTATCGTTTTATTGCTATATAGACCTCTCACGGTGAAGATGTTCGAGGTGACAGTAAAAATCCTTAATTGTATCTACAATCTTGCAACTAAGTTTGCATTTTATACAATTAAGGATAATAAATCTTATTCGATAACGCTATCTTTTACGAGAGAGTCTAGAGAATGTTTTTCTTTTGGAAGTTTTGCTAGGTCTGGAAATTCATATCCTTCTTTGTAATGAGCTTTGTCTTTTGGATCAAAGAAGTGTTTGTATTTGTCAGAGTATCCCCAAACATAAACAGACTTGGCTGGATTTTGTCCAACTACAACGTATTTAGGAGAGATATATCCCTCTTTGCCGTCGATAGAGATATGAATGGACTCTTTTGCAACCCATTTATGATTTCTATATCCGCTTGCTGTTCCTACTGTGCCTTTTTTTACATCAGCAATTTTCTTTGTTAGCTCAGCATCAGAGTAAAGTGCCGAATCCCAAGTAACCTCAGCTTTCTTTCCACAGGAAACGAAAGCTAAAATGAATGTAACTAAAATAATTTTTTTCATGCGTATTCCTCTTTTATTGATGATGAGCCAAAGATTTTTCTAATCTAGGATCGCTAACCGGAATCATCTTAGAAGACTCCATACTTTTTAATACTACGAATCCGAATAGACCTACAACTCCGATAGTAACTCCAAGTGTAACACCGAAACCTGCAATGTTGAAATGCTCGAAATTGCTTGGGAATACAATCCAATAAAGTTCAATCATATGAGCTACTAGAATCCATATAGCAACTTTGTATAGGAAATTGATGTCGCGCTTGTTAGGGCGATTGAGTAGCAAGAAGAATGGAATAATGAATTTGATAAATGGAATCGCATAAGAAATTCCTGCCCAACCACCCATCAATCTTTGCTCAAACCAAAAGGTTTCTTCCGGTAAGTTTGCATACCACATTAACATAAACTGGCTAAAACCAACATACGCCCAGAATACACAAAAGGATAACATGAATTTACCTACGTCATGGATGTGGTTTTCATTGACTGCGTCACCAAAGTAGCCATTCTTTTTAAGATAAAAGATTGTTACTGCAAGAGCGGAAAGCCCTGTTTGGTAAGCACCGGCAAATATATATACTCCCCACATAGTAGAAAACCAATGAGGTGTAAGAGACATGAGTAAGTCAAAAGCTACTACGGAAAAAGAAAGTGCGAAGAATAGAATAAATCCTCCCGCTAACTTTGCGTTTGTGCTAGTGTGAGCAACATCTTTGTCTGTATCTTGTGCAACAGAGTTCTTATGAAATAAGAATCCGAACAAAGACCAGATACCAGCAATCACAATGAGTCTTCCTATGAAGAACGGAGTGTTTAACCATCCACTTTTGTGTTGGATTAGTTTGTCTTTCATGATTTCAGGATTGTCTGTGTGAGACCATTCATATAAATCATGTGTTCCAAATATAACTAGAACGGCTAATAAGACTAAACCTACAGGAAGGAATTTTCCGAAGTTCTCAGTGATGCGTCTAATAGTGACTAGCCAATGAGCCCCGGTGATATGACCGATTGCAGTAAAGAATACACCGGTAATTGCAATTCCTAGGATGAACATAGTAGCAACAAGGAGAGCCGACCAAGCAGGATTTGAATGTGCTCCTGGATGTCTTGCTTCAAAGTGTAAGCCAAAGAAGCCTCCCACAAAACTTACGATTCCAATTAGAATCATAAGAAAAAGAGCATTACGAGTGCTACTGTTGAGTTTAAAAGTAATCAGATTTTCTTGGATTTCTGCTTTCATAAGTTACCTATTTGTTTGCAGGAGCTTTTGCTTTTAGCTCAGCTTCTTGCATTTTTCTAATGTATAAAATGATTTTCCATCTGTCATCCGGTTCAATTTGTGCCGCATAACTAGCCATTAACCCGCGACCCATAGTGATGATATGGTAAATCTGTCCATCCGTCCATCCTTGGATTTTTGCACCTACAACACTTGGAGGTCTTATAGAAAATTTAGGATACGGTCCTACAACGTTTCCATTTCCTGCTCCTGCAACCCCATGACAAGGAGAGCAGTAGATTTGGTATCTGCTTTCTCCTCTTTGGAAGTTTGCAAGAGTTGTTTTAGAAGGATAAGGATTTTTTAGTCCTTGTTCCTTTGTCATTTCATCAGGAGTTGCAATGTCAGCAAATTCATACGGAAAGTATCCAACAGGGACGGTTCCCTCTGGAGGAAGTCTTCTTCCGTATTCATTGTGGTAAGCATCTAACTCTTGCGATTCTCTTGCAGGAGAATCATACATGTCAGGAAAAAATTCCAACACTGGTTTCTTGTATTCGCAGTTAAAAACCGCGATTGATAAGAAGATTAAGATAAGTAAATTCTTGTGATTCATATTTAGCCTTTTACTACGGTCACGTCAGTCGCGCCCAAAGATTTGATAAAGTTGACTGTATCCGCTTCCTTGTATCCGGGTGCGGAAGAAGGAATCCAAAGTGCAAACTTGTGACTGGTAATGTCTCTGTGTAAAATCTTTCTTCCCACAGTAGGAACACGCGAGAAGAAAAACAATGCAAGTGCAGAGCTAACTCCCGCCATGAAGATAGTCATTTCGAAAGTAACAGGAATAAACGCAGGCCATGCGTTATACGCCTTACCTGAAAAGTTAAGAGGCCAGTCTACTGCGTGGGTTAAGTATTGGTAGCCGAATCCAAATGTGGAGCCAACTAAACCCATTGCAAACGTAATCCAAGGGATCCCGGATCTTGGAAGTCCCATTGCTTCATCTAATCCATGAACAGGAAACGGTGTAAGACAATCAAAGCCAGTATAATTTTTCTTGTCTCTAGTCTGTCTTGCTGCTTCTAAGATTTGCTCGGGCTCATCAAAAAGCCCGAATACTCCAGAAGAAGTTTCTTCGTAAAAATGAAATTGTTCTTTTCTTGGTAAATACATTTTAATGATGACCTCCCTTTGTAGGCATAATGCTCTTAACCTCAGCGGCAGCAATCACAGGAAGGATTCTACAGAAGAGTAAGAAGAGTGTGAAGAAAATTCCAAAAGAACCAATGAGCATCGCATAATCGAAAATAGTCGGCACATAAAGCGCCCAGCTTCCAGGAATAAAATCTCTGTGAAGCGTCATAACGATTACAAATCGCTCAAACCACATACCGATGTTTACAAAAATAGAAACGATAAACATTACAGGAATACTTGTTCTGAGTTTTTGAAACCAGAACACTTGTGGAGATAAAACGTTACAGGAAATCATGATCCAGTATGCCCACCAATAAGGACCGAATGCACGGTTGACGAATGTAAACCCTTCGTATTCGTTTCCTGAATACCAAGCAATAAAGAACTCAGTAGAGTAAGCGTAACCAACCATAAGACCGGTTACCATGATAACTTTGTTCATGTTCTCTAAGTGTTTCATTGTAACGTATTCTTTTAAGTTGAACATTTCGCGAGCGATTACCATGAGTGTTACCACCATAGCGAAACCAGAAAAAATAGCCCCAGCAACGAAGTATGGCGGTAAGATTGTTGTATGCCAACCAGGAAGTAGGGAAGCCGCGAAGTCAAAACTTACGATTGTATGCACCGATAATACTAACGGTGTAGAAAGTGCTGCTAAAATCATAGATACCATTTCTAGGTGAGACCAAGCCTTGTTAGACCCGACCCAACCAAAAGACATTGCATCATAGATTGCGTATTTGAATTTGTTTGTAGTTCTATCTCTTACAGTTGCTATATCGGGGATAAGACCAATATACCAGAAAATGAGAGAAATACTGAAGTAGGTTGATACTGCGAAAGTATCCCAGATTAAAGGAGAACGGAAGTTTACCCATAAAGGTCCTCTTTCGTTTGGATAAGGGAATAACCAGAATCCAAGCCAAGGTCGTCCTACGTGAACGATAAGTTCAGACGCAGCAACCATAACGGCAAAGATTGTCATCGCTTCTGCGGCGCGGTTAATACCAGTTCTCCACTCTTGACGGAAGAGATGTAATACCGCAGAAATCAAAGTTCCTGCGTGACCAATCCCAATCCAGAAGACGAAGTTTACGATGAAGAATCCCCAACCAACAGGATTGTTAATCCCGAGGATGTAAAGACCTTCATACATTAAATATCCAATGATTCCTATATCTACAAGTGTAACGGTAAGAGCCAATGCAAAAGCTGTCCACCAAACCTTGGTAGGAAAGGATTCCGTTGGCTTTAAAATATCTTCCGTTACCTGCTTGTAGCTTTTATTACCCTCTACAAGAGGAACGATTCCTAGTTTTTCTTTGATTGCCACTGTCATCGACATATATCTTCTACCTTGCCTTATACATTCACTTTGTTTCTAACACGAGTTAGATAACTAACTTGTGGAAGAACGTTTAAGAATTCTAATATTCTATACGATCTCTTATCAGTTGCATTCTTTGTAACTTGTGCGGTTGCATCATTTGTATTACCAAATGTAATTGCATCAGCAGGACAAGTCTCTTGACATGCAGTTTTAAGTTCTCCGTCTTTCAAGGTTCTTCCTTCATTCTTAGCTTTGATTTTTTTCTCAGCGATTCTAGAAGAACAGAAAGTACATTTTTCCATAACCCCTCTACCACGAACGGTAACTTCTGGATTGAGTCCGAGATGTCTTGGTTCTCTTTGGTAGTCAGAGTCTTTCCAATGTTGCATCCAATTGAAACGACGCACTTTGTAAGGACAGTTGTTAGAGCAATAACGAGTTCCAACACAACGGTTGTAAACCATATCGTTAATCCCTTCCGAACTATGAGTAGTAGCCGCTACCGGACATACAGTTTCACAAGGAGCATTTTCACAATGTTGACACATAACTGGTTGGTGTGCGATTTCTAGAGATTCCGGTTTCATCGGATCTCCAATGTAATAACGATCAATACGAATCCAATGCATCTCACGACCAACAAGGACTTCGCTCTTACCAACGACTGGAATATTGTTTTCGACCTGACAAGCAGTTACGCAAGCAGAGCATCCAGTGCAGAGGCTAAGGTCAATTGACATACCCCAACGGTATCCTTTGTATTCGAATGCAGGATTTAAACCTTTGGACATTTCCTTTTCGTTTAGTTTAGGAATTTCAGAGGCTGCTTTTCCTGATTCAGGATTCTTTACAAAATTTTCAAACGAAGTAGATTGAATCAATGGTCTATCGCTATCGTATGGTTTGTATAAACCACCTTTAGGCGCTCTACCCGGTGTAGCAGTTGGATTCATCATATGATGATCCTGGGTAGTTGCGATCTTAGAAATCTTTCCAGTCTTTTCGATTGTTACGCTAATACCGGCAAATTGTAATTTACCGTTGATAGTGTTCGCTAATTCATAAGAGTTCTTTCCTACTTTGTTACCAACCTTACCTGCTTTTTCACGACCATAGCCGAGAGCGATACTGATTGTTTCGTTGTGTAATCCAGGAACAACGAGTGCAGGAAGAGAAAGCTCACGAGAACCTGCTTTTACTTTAACTACATCGTTTGATTTTACACCTAACGCATCTGCGTGAGAAGGAGAAATACCAACGAAGTTGTCCCAAGTAGTTTTAGTAACAGGATCAGGAAGTTCTTGTAGTGTTGCGTTGTTAGCATGTGTTCCATCGCCTAAAGCAACTGTTGTGTAAAGTGCTAGAGTGATTGACTTGCCTTCTTTTGCAGGAAGTTTTGCAATAGAACCTTTAAAAGCACGTCCTGCTTTGTTTGACTTGATATCAGCTTCTTTGTAAATGCTACCATTTCTTAAGAAATCTTCCCAGTTAAACTTGCTACCTAGTTTTTTAAGGTAAGAAGCTTTGATGTATTCATAATAAGAAGGGGCAGATGCTAATTTGCCGCCAGCCCATACGATTAAAGAATCTTCAAAAGAACGAGAGTTGAAGATTGGTCGAATGGTTGGTTGGGTTACGGATAATACACCTTTAACCGCTTCTCTATCTCCCCATGATTCGAGGTAATGAGTTACTGGTGCTAGGTATTTTGCGAAGCTTGCTGTTTCATCAAGTCTATCAGCCATAGAAACATAAAGACCAGCTTTTGCAAATGCGTCTTTTAAATTTAAAGAAGGAAGTTGGTAAGCAGGGTTTGTTCCGTATACTAAAAGAACTCCTACTTCACCAGCGTTTAATTCTTTTTGAAGAGTTACTAAGTTAGCAGAATAATTTCCAGCAGATTCCCCACGATTGTTTACATGGTCAACAGTCTTGCCGTCGTTATCAAGGGCTGAGTTAAGTAAGTTAACTGCAATTTGTAAATCAACAGCATCTGTTGTTTGAGAAGAAGTTCCACCAGCGACTACTAACGATTCGCCTTTTGCTGCCCATAAATCTTTTGCGATTTGTTCGATGAGTTTTGCGTCAACACCAATCTCAGAAGCCAGACCTTCTACAGTATAACCAGCAGTAGCCGAAGAAGCAGCACCTGCACCAAGTTTACCAAGAGCAACAGCAACAGCAGTTGCAAATCTTCTTGCATCGCCTGATTTGATAACAATACGTTTGTCAGCGTTTGAGCCTGTAACAGAAGGAACAGATTCAGCAGCGTAGAACTTATTGATAGTAGAAGTTGCATCTTTGATTTTTCTTCTAGAAGCAAATTGCTTTCCATACTCAACAGGAGAAATCCATGTGCCAAGGAAGTCAGCGTCAATTGAGAGAATTACTTTTGCTTTGTCAAAATGATAATTAGGAACGATTGCTTTTCCGTAAGACTCGTTTGCTGCAAGAGCAATTGATTCTTCTACAGATGTAACATCGATTTCGTAGTGTTTTCCACCACCAACAGTAGTTAAGAACTCAGCGATAACTGCTTTGGTAGAAGGAGAGTCAATAGGACCTGTTACGATTCTAGTTTTGCCTTTGAGAAGAGCTAGTTGGGTTTTGACTTGTGTGTCTAAGTCAGCCCATTTGATAACTACTTCAGCGCCGTTTTTGATTTCGGCAGGCTCTTTAGAACGGTCTGGATCATAAAGATCTAAAATGGAGGATTGACCGGAAGCACAAAGGGCACCTTTAGAAATTGGGCTTAATGAATTTCCCTCTAATTTAAGAGGTCTTGCGTCGCGGGTTTTAACTAAGATTCCACAACCAGCAGAGCATCCGCCACAAGTAGAAGCATAGTAGGTAGACTGACCTGGTTTTACGTAATCAGGAGCTTTTACGTAAGGAACAATTTTTTCTATAGGCTTTTGGATACAGTTGAGGGTGAGCATGGCAGAGGAAGCACCCATGAGTTTAAGGAAGGTTCTTCTGTCATAGTCGCCAGTCTTGATTCTTGCGATGACTGGATCAGGAGAGGTATAAAATTCTTGGTTTTGGACTTGTTTTATATCGTTTTTATCTTTGGTCTCATACGATTGCCAATGTGATTTTCTTTCTTCTTGGAAGCTGTTGTTAGACATTTACTAATAACTCCTATAAAATTATCGGTGGCAAGTGGAGCAGTCATTCGGAGCGTTGTTCTCGCGATGACAATTCACACAATATCCCATATTAAGTGATTCAACTTGTTTTACTTTGACCATTTCGGCAACGTTGCCATGGCATTTAGAACAATCTACTCCGCGTGAAATATGGCGGGAATGGTTGAAATACACGAAATCGGGTTGGTCATGGACTTTAATCCATTGAATAGGCTTTCCTTTTCCTTCAATGGTATTGCCCGTCGTTTTCTCTCCTTCAAATTGCTTAATGAGCCATTTGACATCTGCTGTCTTCGCTGCCACGTTGTTCGAGTGACAGTTCATACAAGTAGCTGTGGGAGGCACGCTAGCATGAGCGGAGGTTTCCACGGTAGTGTGACAATAACGACAATCAATCTTATTATCGCCAGCGTGGATTTTGTGGTTAAAAGGGAGTGGTTGGTCAGGTGCGTATCCCACATAACGAGATGGGGAAAACAGCAAGTAAGCAACCGCAGCAACCGTGATAAGTGGCAGTGTGATCTTAATAGCTTGTATATTCATTCTAAAGAGAATCCTTTCAAAGTCCCAAAGAGTAACTTTTAATATGCTTAGGTAACATGTATATCATTCTACACTGTTTTTTTGGGTAGGAAAAATTTCAAACGGTTTTAAGAAAATTGGAAAGAAATAAGTTTACTATGATGATTTTGAGAGTCAAATGGGAATTTTCACTAGATACTGCATATGCTTTGCAACTTTGCTAACTCCATTTCCGCCAGATTTTTTTCTAATTGATTTAGTAAATTCTTAAAGTAAGAATTATCCTAGCCAATCCGGGTTATGAAATTGTGATTATTTTGATTCAAGTGAATGGTGTAAAATGGAAATGCCGCTTTCTTAAACTTTTATTTTACACATCTTCTAGTCATTTGAATTTTTATACCTAGAGTCGCCAATCAGTTTGCTTTGTATGTAAGATACTGATTTCTGCACTATCAAATATACTATTATAGTTAGTGTATTTTTTTTGAGAGTATCTTTAATATTACAGTAGATAGTATCTTTGATAGTATCATTCATGCATCGCAAGTATAACGTTCAAATAATCATAACGTTACCCACAAATAATAAGAAACTGATTATCACCGATTAACACTGATAAAAGAACGATAAAAAACGATATGGATTGATACCAAATCACGAATATTAAAACAATATCGTCTGAGGCTGTGTAAAAAGAAGATTTTCTCACGTAAAGCCGCGAAGGCGCAAAGAATAGAGTTGATAGCGTTAGCGAAATCATAGATACACAAATAAATCAGAATGAAAATTTCGTAAATGAGAAAGGATTCAATTTATGAATTCCCAGTCAATGGAATGGGAATGGAATATTTGAGCCATTGAAGAACTAAACCAAAAATTGGAAATGTTAAAGAATATACGATATACTCTCACAATGAGAAATGTGTTTATCTATGGCAAATCCTCCAATCTTTTGAGGGCTAAACTTTTTTCCTTTTCAATTCGCGCACATTTCCCATAAAGGCAATATGCAAAAGATAATATTTCCAAAGGATTTTATTTGGGGAACTGCGACTGCTGCCTACCAAATTGAAGGTGGTTTTGATCGGGATGGGAAGGGACTTTCGATCTGGGATGATTTTACGCATCAAAAAGGAAAGATAAAGAACGGGGATAACGGCGATATAACCTGCGATCACTACAACCGTTATAAAGAAGACGTTAGTCTCATGAAAAAGCTTGGATATGGCAGCTATCGTTTTTCTATTTCGTGGCCTCGTGTTCTTCCGGAAGGGAAGGGCGCTATCAATGAAAAGGGGCTTGATTTTTACGATAAATTGGTGGATGAGCTATTAAAAAAGAATATCAATCCATTTGTGACTTTGTATCATTGGGATTTGCCATTAGCCCTTGAAAAAGAAGGTGGTTGGCTGAATCGAAAAACTTCTGAGCGATTTGGAGATTATACCGAGATTGTTGTTAAGAAGTTAGGCGATAGAGTAAAGAATTGGATTACTATCAATGAGCCCTGGGTTATTTTTGTTTGTGGTTATTTATTAAAAGTATTCCCGCCCGGAGTGTTTAAACCTTTTTCTGCTTTTAAAGTAGCGCATAATCTTCTTTTGGCGCATGGAATTAGTCTTGCTCGAATCAAATCCTTGTATCCAAATTCCTCTGTTGGAATTACCAATGCTCTCACTCCTGTGTATAATCATCGTTTGACGAAAGAGCCTGAGTCTACGCGTCGCGCGGATGCAATCATAAATCGTCTCTGGCTTGATCCTATTTATAAAGGAAAGTATCCCGACAATATCGCTTCTTTTGTGGAGTCTCAGAACAAAGGAAATATATTTCCTGAAGATATGAAACTCATTTCTGGTAAAACAGATTTCTTAGGAGTTAATAATTACTCTCGCACCATTGTAAAATACATTCCGTTTCCTATTTTTAATTTTCGTCCTGTAAATCCTTCTTATAAAGGAGTCGAATTTACCAGCATGGGTTGGGAAATATATCCCCAGGGGTTACTTGAGCTTATGCGCATGATTCGTCAGGATTACGGCAATCCTCCCGTGTATATTACTGAAAATGGAGTGGCATTCATTGAATCTCCAGCGGATAACGGCATTGTTCCTGATAAAAATAGAATTTCTTTTTTACAGGATTATCTTTCTTATCTACACAAAGCAATTTTAGAAGGCTCGGATATTCGTGGATATTTTGTTTGGTCTTTCCTAGATAATTTTGAATGGGCAGAAGGCTTCGCTAAGACGTTTGGTCTTGTTCACGTTGATCGTCAAACTTTGAAGAGGACTCCTAAGCTAAGTGCCAACTGGTATTCTAAAGTATGCAAAGAAAATGGATTTGAATACAGAGAAATTAAATGACTCTTTCCTATGCTTGAAAAAATTAAATACGATTTTCCGGCAAGTATAGTAGTATTTCTTGTCGCTCTTCCTCTTTGCCTGGGCGTTGCTCTTGCCTCTGGTGCGCCCTTACTCTCAGGCTTAATTTCTGGAATCATCGGGGGAATTATCGTTGGACTTCTCAGTTCTTCTCATACAAGCGTCAGCGGTCCTGCTGCGGGTCTTACTGCAGTAGTCTTAAGCTCGATCAGTCAACTTGGAAGTTTTGAAGTGTTTCTTACTTCTTTGTTCTTAGCAGGAATCTTTCAACTTCTATTTGGCGTTTTTCGAGGGGGTTTCATTTCTTCTTATATTCCGTCTAACGTTATCAAAGGTCTATTAGCTGCTATAGGTATCATTTTAATATTAAAACAAATTCCTCATGCTGTTGGGTTTGATATTGATGCCGAGGACGATTTCACATTCCTACAACCAGACGGAGAAAATACTTTTTCTGAATTGCTCAAAGTGGTTAATTTTATTTTGCCTGGAGCGCTTATCATTAGTTCCTTTTCGATCGTGATATTATATCTTTGGGAAAAAACTCCTCTACGCAAGTTTAGATTTCTTCCCTCTTCCTTATTCGTTGTTTTGTTTGGAGTAGGTTTTAATCAATTATTTATTGAACTTTTCCCATTTCTTACCATTGAACAAACACATCTTGTTAATATCCCAAAAGTAAATTTCACCGAGCTAAATAATGTTTTAAAGCGACCAGATTTTTCGCAAATATGGGATCACAAAGTATGGATCGTTGCCGGCACAATCGCAGTGATTGCTTCTTTAGAAACTCTTTTAAATCTAGAAGCAGTAGACAATATTGATCCACAAAAAAGATACTCTCCTCCAAATAGGGAACTCATTGCGCAAGGCGTTGGAAATATGCTAGCGGGGATAATAGGTGGTATTCCCGTTACATCTGTGATAGTCAGGAGTTCTCTCAATATTCAATCAGGAAACAGAACCAAAGCTTCGACTATTCTTCATGGAATGCTCTTATTACTAAGCTTTTTTTCCATTGCACCAATTCTAAATCTGATTCCACTTTCTTCGCTTGCGGCTATTCTGATGTATACTGGATACAAGCTCGTTAAAGTTTCTATTTTTAAAGAAATGTATTCTAAGGGAAAAAATCAATTCTTCCCTTTCATTGCTACGATCATTGCGATTGTCTTTACAGATTTATTGATTGGAATTTTGATCGGGCTAACAATTAGTATTCTCTTTATCCTCCGAAATAATTACAAGAATCCATTTACCATTGAAAAAAAACAACTCCATGTTGGAGAAACCCTTCGCTTAGAATTATCCAACCAGGCAACTTTTTTAAATAAAGCGACTATTAAGAATACTCTTTGGAATGTTCCCGATGATTCAAAAGTGATAATTGACGCGACTTACTGCGATTATATAGATCATGATATTTTAGAAGTGATTTTTGATTTTAGGAATACAGCCGCTCCCAAAAAAAATATTCAGGTCAATGTAATTGGAATTAGAGACAAATATCAATTAACCGATAACATTCAATTTGTAAATGTTTTGGATAAGGAAGGGCAAGGTAAATTAACTCCTGATGAGATATTGCAAATCTTAAAAGAGGGAAACAAGCGTTTTGTTGAAGGTTATAGAACGGAAAAGTATTATAAACATCAAGTAAATGCTACTTCTGATGGACAATTCCCGATGGCAGTTGTAATTAGCTGTATTGATTCAAGGACTTCTCCGGAAATTATTTTTGATTCGGGACTCGGAGATTTAGTTTCCATTCGAATTGCAGGTAATATTATCAATGATGAAATACTCGGCAGTATCGAAATCGCCTGTGATAAATTAGGAGCAAAGCTTATTGTAGTCATGGGTCACTCAAAGTGTGGAGCAATCAAATTAGCCGCTAGTTCCAATCATTCAGGAAAAATTGGAAGTATAACGGATAAAATAGATGTCGCCATTTCTCAGTGTGATAGACAGACACAGGCATCCTACGATGATTTCATTGATACTATTTCTTGGCTCAATGTTCACAATTCGGTCACAGAAATAATCAAAAAGAGCGAGTATATCCATGAGCGCGCAGATGACGGCAAGTTAAAATTAGTCGCTGCCTTTTATGATATCGAAACTGGTAAGATTCGATTTGAGAGATGAAATGCAACCAGTGATATATTTTGCCACAGAGGCACAGAGACGCGGAGGGTTAAAGAGTGTTTCATTTCACACTACTAGCCAGATTCATTTTTCTAGTAACTGTGCTTGCTGCTATTTCTTGAAAGAAAGGATCGAACGGATACTTTAGCATTTCCGCATACTGAGATGCCGCTGTTTTTTGATCTAGGATTTTTATTGCGGATTCAGCAAAGTAATAGTGCATTTTTTTTAGGTAAGGAATTTTTTCTTTGTTAAGATTTTTTGTGTCTATTGAGTTAAAAATTTTGTAGGCTAATGCGTATTTCTCTTGGTGAAAGTTCATCAGTGCTTCTGCAATTTTGGGATTCGGATTTGCATTTGGATTTTCTACTGCCCGCGTAAAATCTAATACAGGAAAAGCGGGAGTTTGTCTTCTAATGATAGTTGCTTCTGTTGCATCGTTTACTTTGTCTGCTTCTTTGATTCTTTCTTTTGCTCGCTCTATCAGTCCTTCTTTCCAATACATTTCCGCAAGTGCTATGTTCGCTTCGTCACTTAAAGAATTGCGCCATACTGCCTGTTTCCAATACTCTTCTGCATCTTGTTTCTTTCCCTGGTAAATAGAAATTTGCCCCAAGTGTAAGTAGATTCGATAATAAGTTGGTATAATATTCTTAGCCTGAATGAATTCGTAGCTTGCTTCTTTGAAGCTTTTTTGCATGTATAAAAATCGGGCATAATTGTATCTTGCAGGAAAGAACAATGGATCAAAGGAAATCATTGCGTTTAACATAGAATTAGCCTCTGACCAATCTCCTTCTTCGTTACGCTCGAGTAGTTTTACTGCTTCATTATTAAATTCTCCCATGTTCTCGATTGATTTTTCTTTATAGGTAAACGCGAGTAAAGAATTGGGTGGTTTTCCTTTCCACATCTTGCCTTTGCAAAGTATTAAATCATTTTCATTCTTTAAAAAACTTCCGCATACAAATTCTTTTTTGTGAAATTCATCTTTTTCATCATCCCAGAGAATCATCTTATATTTCAAATCATCAATCACGATTGTCTGTGAAAAAAGCCCGACTGCAAAGAATAAAAATAGCAATTGAAAATATAACATTGAGTAGAATCCTGACCTTAGACTTCGCAAAACAGTAGATATGAATACTTCCATTCTCAGTTGTAAAAATCTCTCTTATACTATCGGTTATAAGAAAATTTTCAAAAATATCTCTTTCGAAATTTTTGCCTCTGATTTTACTCTTTTAACTGGCGAAAATGGCAGTGGTAAGACTAGTCTCTTAAAACTCATCTTGCAATCCTCTCGTAAAAAAGAATTTAGCTGGGAAAAAAATCTTTTAGCAGATAAAGAGCAGAATTTGATTTCTTATCTAGGTCATGAAAATGGACTTTATAGCTCTCTCAGTCTACGTGAGAACCTAACGTTTTTTAATCGGATTCTAAAGCATCCAATGCCAGAATCTAGGATGAATACTTTGCTTGATTTATTTCATTTAACAAAACGATTAGAAGACCCTGTCTCTACTTTTTCGGAAGGAATGAAAAAAAAATCCGGAATCATTCGTGCTCTCCTTGCACGTCCTGCTCTTCTGTTATTAGATGAACCGTTAAACGGTTTAGACGTAGAATCTACTCAAGCATTTTTGAAAGTCTTGAATACCGAGTTTGCGGATACTTCCATTTTGCTTGTTGCTCATGAGATCGATAAGATTTCTCCTTTTGTAAAACGCAGACTTCATATCTATAAAGGCGAGCTAAATCATGTTTAAGTATTTACTCCTAAAAGAATTTCAATTGATAGGACGAGCCAAAAACGGGTTACTATCTCTTATATCCTTACTCATGGCATTTTTATTTATCTTTCATTATTCACTGGAAAATTCAGGTAAGTTAGATATAAATTCAATCGTTGGTCTTAAGTGGGCTGGTATATTCTTGTTAGCCTTCATTTTAATTTCACAAGTGACTTACGAAGAGAGAGAGTCGGGCGCCTATCGCATCACTCGTCTTTATATTCCATCTCATCTAGAATTTCTAGCAAAATCTTTTGTGTTATTTTTTTTACTCTTTCTTGTGGAAATATTTTTACTTCTTCTTTTATTCTTGTTCTTTGAGAATCTTCATTTCGCTTCGGAGAATTTGCTCGGTCAGTTTTTATATTTTATTCCAGGAACACTTTCTCTTTCCTTTCTCGGAGTGACTCTTTCGCAAATGAGTTTTGCTACAAGGCTTAAAGAAGTTGTGCTTCCTATTTTACTCATTCCACTTTCCATTCCTGTTTTAATTGCCGGCATGGAAGCAGAGCGAAAGTATTTTTCGAAAGGAGAAGTGAGCACTTCTTCTCTCATCGTTCTATTCGCTTTTTCGGTTTTGTATTTATCACTTGGACTATTACTACGCGAGGTAGGAGAAGATTAATGATGAATTATGAATGTTTAATGGTGAATGCAGGGAACACATACATGCGTTCCGATTTGCGAAAATACTGGAGAGTTTATGAACAATAGAACAATTCAACTTTATCCGATGTGGCTGGATTATTTCTTATTTGCGTTGCTACTGGGAATATTGCCGATTGCGGTTTTACTTTCTCTTTATTATCCGAATGTTATCTTAGAGCAGGGATTGTCTCACAGAATATTTTATTTTCATGTTTCGGTTGCATGGGTCGCTCTTTATGCACCTGCTTTCTCTTCGATTTTCGGGATACTCTATATTATCCGTCGAGACCCAAATTGGGACACACTTTCCTATAGCATGAGTAAACTCTCTCTTATTTTTTCTGTGATGGTATTATTTTCTGGACCTATCTGGGCTTACAGTGCCTGGGGGACTCCGTGGGATTGGACAGATGCTAGACTTCAATCTTTCTTTATACTTGTAGTAAGTCTTTTATCCTATTTTGTTTTTAGAAGTTTAATTACTGACTTGAATAAGAAGGCTATGTATTCTTCTTTTCTTAGCGTCTTATGCGCGTTAAACGCCCTTCTTACCTGGGGAGCAATTCGTTGGGTAGAAAATCCTGGCAATCATCCTGGCTCAGTTCTAGGAAAAGGTGGAATGGATAGAGATATGAAGGAAACGTTTTGGATCAATGTTTTAGCCTATCATATTCTCTTTTTAGTTTTATTTTTAGTGATTTATCGTAAAGATAAATTAGATGCAAAGTTAGTGCAGGTTAGAGAGGAAATGGAATAAAATGAAAGTAGCTTATAAAGGAAAAGTAAGAGATGTATATGATTTAGGGGAATATTTGATATTATCCTCTACCGATAGAATTTCTGCGTTTGATTGTGTGTTTGAAGAGACAGTGCCTGATAAAGGGAAAATTTTAAACTATATTTCCCTGCTCTGGTTTGATTTCTTTAAAGACATTCCAAATCAAATCGTAGAAACGGATTACACTAAGTATCCTGGAATCTACAATTCGCAGGAAGAATTAAAAGATAGATCAGTGCTTGTTAAAAAATGCAAGCGTATTGACTATGAATGTGTAGTGCGTGGATATCTTTCCGGCTCTGCCTATAAAGAATATAAGTCAACCGGACAAATCGCAGGAGTAGCGGTTAGTCGAAATTATGCGGAGTCAGAAGAATTATCCGAGCCACTCTTCACTCCGGCTGTTAAGAATGATTCCGGTCATGATGAAAACATAAGCGAAGCGGAATTAAAAAATAGAGTAGGTGTTGAATTATTTCAAAAGCTAAAAGACTATTCTCTCACGCTCTATACAAAAGGGCGAGATAAAGTCAAAACGGAAGGGTTGATTCTTTGTGATACCAAATTTGAGTTTGGATTTGATAATGAGAAAGTTATTTTAATCGACGAGCTCCTCACTCCAGACTCTTCTCGCTATTGGGATATCAATACCTATGCGACAGGAATTTCTCCTCCTAGCTATGACAAACAAATCCTCAGAAATTATTTGGAAAAAATTGAATGGAATAAAAATCCACCTCCACCTAAGTTGCCAGATAGTATTATAAAAGAACTTTTATCTAAATATAAAGAATTACAGGAAAAGATTACAAAATGTTTATCGGAAAAGTAAATATCACTCTCAAAGAATCCGTCTTAGATCCACAGGGAACTACTGTTAAAAAAGTACTACACGATATGGGCGAAGACATGGTTGCCGATCTTAGAATCGGAAAATACATCGAGCTAAAATTAAACTCGAAAGACATTGAAACCGCAAGACAAGATGCAGATAGACTCTGCAAGAAATTACTCGTAAATGGAGTAATTGAGACTTATGCGCTCGAGGTTCTGCCTGTATGAGAACAGCCGTTATCCGCTTCCCAGGCTCTAATTGTGACCGTGACATCGCAGATATTCTTACACAAGAATACAAGCACCAAGTTAGTTTCATTTGGCACAAAGAAAGTTTTGAAAAACACTATGACCTTGTTGTAATTCCGGGTGGATTTTCTTACGGAGATTATTTACGTTGTGGCGCGCTCGCTCGCTTTTCTCCTGCGATGGTTTCTCTCAAAGACCATATTGATTCAGGAAGATTAGTCCTCGGTATTTGCAATGGATTTCAGATATTAGTTGAATCTGGATTACTTCCAGGAGCGTTAACTCGTAATAAGACGCTCAAGCATATTTGTAAAAATGTAAACTTAAAAGTTGGCTCAAAAGGAAATCCTTTGACAAAGAAAATTTCTCCTGATCAGATTTTGGATATTCCAATTTCTCATGGCGAGGGTTCTTACTTTGCGGATGCAGATACACTTAAGCAATTGGCGGATGAAGATAGAGTCTTATTTCGCTATGCTGGTGAAAATCCAAATGGATCTTTAGATGATATTGCAGGTGTCACATCGAAGGATTTTAGAATTGCCGGTCTCATGCCTCACCCTGAAAGAGCAGTAGAAGAAATTTCGGGAAGCACAGATGGTAGAATCATTTTTGATTCTTTCTTTCAAATCTTATAAAGCGGAAATTATTTGTTAGTTGAGCATTCTAAAAGAAATATTTTCAAATATGGACTGAATTATACACTGTATTGATGCAGAAATAAATTGAATTGGGATTTTAGAACTATGATTAATATCATTATGAAATATGCCTTTCAAAGTTCTTTTTTTTTTGCTTTTTTAGGGGCATTTATAGACGAAAGTAAAACAAGAGGATAGGTTAAATTTCTAATGCAAATAACAGCCAAAATACAAAAAAAAGTAATCGTACTCATTCTCGGGGGAGGAAAAGGAACAAGACTTTTACCCCTAACCGAGAAACGCTCTAAGCCAGCTGTAAGCTTTGGAGGGAAGTATAGACTAGTTGATATTCCGATTTCGAATGCGCTAAATAGCGGGTTTGAACAAATATTCGTTTTGACTCAATTCAATTCTTATTCGTTAAATAGACATATATCTAGAACTTATAACTTTCAGTCGATTCATAAGCAGGGCTTTGTTGAAATTATCGCCGCGGAACAGACAGTATCCTCTGTTCGATGGTTTGAAGGAACTGCCGATGCAGTTCGAAAAGTTCTTCCGCATATGGAAGATTATAAATCCGATTATATCATCATTCTTTCGGGTGATCAACTTTACAATATGGACTTGAATCAATTCTTGATCACTCATCTTTCTGACCCAAGTAATCAGATGACGATCGCTGCAACACCGGTAAATGAGGAGTTGGCGCCAGCGCTTGGAATTTTACGTAAGGATGAAGAGAATTGGACAACTGGGTTTTATGAGAAGCCACAAGATATAGCTGAGGTAGAGTCCTTTCGTTTAGCGAACGGTACTTTCCTCGCTTCTATGGGTATATACCTATTTAACACAAGCACACTCAAAGAACTCTTAGCGGATACAAGTTTAACGGATTTCGGAAAGGAAATTATTCCGGGGGCACTCAAAACGCATAAAGTCAAAACCTATGTATACGATGGATATTGGGAAGATATTGGAACGATTCGTGCCTTCTATGAGGCCAATCTTATGTTAACCGATGATTATCCGAAATTCAACTTATACTTAGAGAGCACTCCTTTTTATACGAGAGCAAGGTCTTTGCCTCCAACGAAAGTGAATAGAGCTAATTTGAATAAAGTGTTACTTTCAGAAGGTTGTATCATTAACGACTCTAATATTACTCGATCGGTAATTGGAGTGCGTCAGGTGATAGATTCTGGATCACATATAGAAAATTCTGTTGTGATGGGAGCCGATACTTACGGATCTTTTGATAAGAAAGGATTTGGTATTCCTGTTGGAATTGGGCATAATTGTGATATAAAAAATGCGATCATTGATAAAGATTGTTATATCGGAAATGATGTAAAGCTTATCAAACAAAGAGAATCATGAGAACTATGAAGATGAATACGTGCGAATCATTGACGGGCTAATTGTTGTTCCACGACGCAATGCAATTCCGAACGGTTATGAAATCTGATTTCTGAGAACCTTTTAAATAAGGGTTCTTTTTTCATTTCTAAAAAGCTCGGCTTCGGTCGGGCTTTTTTCGTTTGTCAGCTATGTCATAAACTGATTTTATAAGACTAATAATGCTTTGCAAAAAAAGAGGAATCAAAAATAATTGAGCAACGATGCGCCTAAATGCTTCCCTTAAAATTGTTGCCATTATTTTGGGTTTTTGGTTTTCTCTTCCTATGTTTGGGTCTGATTTAAAGGAAGAGGAAGATGTTATTCTTTATCCGAGTTATTTGTATTTAGATTCAAGTCTAAAAGAATACAAAGTTAAAGTCCACGCGCAAGTATTTAAAAAGAAAGAAGACTCTCTAAAACGAAAAATTCTAATCGATAATCTAAAAGAGCATTTTGTTTCTTCTAATTCATCTGATTCTAAGATATTTGAAGAAAGAATCAGATGGTTCTTGGTGGATAATAAACGAGATAAAAAGATTTCTATTACAATGCTTGGAGAAAATTATCCACTAAACAAGACAGAGGCTAATGGTCATTCTATCACAGAGATTTCAATTCCTGCAGAAAAGATTACTAAGAAAGAATTGACTGAAAAAATTATAGAAGTAAAAGTAAATCCAACAAAGAGAAATGCGAAAGAGTATTTGGGAAAAATCTTTATTATCCCGGAGAATACTACCTGTCTTATTTCGGACATTGATGATACTGTTAAAATTAGCGATGTGCGCAGTAAGAAAAATCTAATTCAAAATAGTTTTGTAAATTCATTTCAATCTGTGAAAGGGATGCAAGAATTATACACAAAATTGGAGAGTTCTCAAGTGGGATGTTTTATTTTGTAAGTGCAAGTCCCTGGCAGATGTATTCGATTCTTTCTGATTATTTTTTAAAAGAAAAATTTCCTGAGTCGATTTATGCGATGAAGTATTTTAGAATAAAAGATTCTGATTTCTTTAATCTATTTGAGAAGCCCGAAGTGTATAAAACACAAACGATAGAACCATTTCTACAAGAATGGAAAACGGTAAAATTTATTTTAGTAGGAGACTCAGGTGAAAAAGATCCAGAAGCCTACGCGAAGCTTGCTTTAAAATATCCCGAGCGGATAACAAAGATTTACATAAGAAAAGCTTATGAAGAAAATTTAGAAGCAAGGATTGATTCTGTATTTAAAAATATTTCTACCGACAAATACTTATTCTTTCAAGATCCAAGTGAAATTAAATAATTATATTGTGGAAAAAAAAAGGGGACGTTATAATCTACGCGTAACTTATGAAATCTTCTTTACGTGCTTTAATTGAAAAACTCCATCCCTGGGGTCCGTATATTCCAATTTCGAAACGGGAGTATTTTCTACATATTGTATTGTTTTTCGATTTAGTATTTATCTTATTTCTAAACTCTTATGAGGCTTTTTTACCAAAAGTGTTTTTGGGTGCATCCTTTCTGTTTGATATGTTTGTAGTGACTCTCTGGGGAGTGCAGGTGATTTTTAAAATTGGTCGTTCTTTAAACAAGATAGAATTTGTGACGACCAATTGGTATTTGTTGCCAGGACTTGTGCCATTTCCTATCTTTCGATTTTTTTTAGTATTAGCTACTTTGAAGCTAATGATTATTACCTACAAGTTTATTAAACGTGGAGAAAAAGACACAAAACAATTCATTAGTCGTGAATTGAACTTTCGCTTTATTGATTTGTTTGTAGACGCAATTTCGGATGCAATTTTCCTTCGTTCCCTTGAACGTGTGGAAGAAGTAGTCGAAAAGATGGACTTTCAGGATCTAACAAAGGATATCCTCGCTAAGAATAAACAAGATCTCGGAAAAGCAGTGAAGGAATCTTTAGAGTCTAAGAATTTTGTAAAAAGAATCAATGCACTTCCTTTCATGACGGAAGTAACTAGCAAAGTAAGTGACGAGATAACAGATGTGCTACTCGAAACCCTTAGCACGCAAGTCGTAGGAAACATGATGAAAGAGGTTAATCTGCGTTTGCTCCACGTAATGGATGACCGTGTGCGAAAACTCTCCCTCGATAGAATCACCGAAGAAGAAAAGACAGTAAGTCAGCTAAGCAGTAGAATCTCTTTAGCACTACCTGCATAAATAGAGGCAAGCAAGCCGTTAAATAACTCTTGACCTTTATTCTAGAAGCCACCTAAGAGCGACATATAAGCCACATAGAAGCCGAATTTGGCTCGAAGATTAGTTCTAGGTCAGTTCTATTTGGCTTTCATGCAGATGGTTTGATTTGACTTAGCATAAACGCTTCCTAGAGAGCCTTGCAACTAGTAGCGATAGCGATTGTCGTGGAAATGCCGATGTTTCGGAATAAATTTCACATTTAGATGATAAGATTCGCCAATTCCGAAAAAACCGGCATTGGAACAAAAGCGCGGTCGGTGCTTTTTATATATTGTAAGGAACGGTTTGAAACCGTTCCTTACATCGAAAAAACCCACCGAATCGCCCCACATAGCACCTGTATTTACAAAAATTTTTTTGTAAGTTGAACCAATAAATTTCAGATAATAATTATTTTTTTCTTAAATTCCCAAAAAAAGTCTCTCTTTGTTTTTTGGGAGTAGGTCGATTAATATTATGAAGAGTCAAGGATGATTCTTCAATATCATTGCTCTCCACAAAGAGAGTCGGATTCATGGAGGAAACCGAATGATTATTAACCATAACGTATCTGCGATTAACTCGCACAGAGTATTAAAATTCAACAACGAAGCACTGAACAAAGACGTTGAAAAACTTTCTTCAGGCATGAGAATCAACAGAGCCGGTGATGATGCTTCCGGACTTGCAGTATCAGAAAAAATGAGAACCCAAGTTAACGGACTCAGACGTGCAGAAATGAACGCTGAAGATGGTATCTCCCTCATTCAAACAACTGAGGGTTGGTTACAAGAAACTCAAGAAATCGTTCAAAGAATTCGCGTACTAGCTGTTCAAGCGGCTAACGGTATTTATACCGAAGAAGACAGACAGCAAATCCAAGTTGAGGTTTCTCAACTAGTTGATGAAATTGATAGAATTGCTTCTCAAGCTGAGTTTAATAAAATGAAACTTATGACTGGAGCTTTTTCAAGACTCAATCCATCTGCAAGTATGTGGTTCCATATTGGGGCTAACATGCACCAAAGAGAAAGAGTATATATCGAAACAATGACAACTGCAGCTTTAGGTTTAAGAAACCCAACTGTATTGACATTCATTTCTCTTTCAACACTTAGTAAAGCAAACTCTGTTATCGGTCTAGCTGATGATGCTCTTAAAATGATTTCTAAACAAAGAGCTGACCTCGGTGCTTACCAAAACAGATTAGAGCACGCTGCTAAAGGCTTAATGAATGGTTACGAAAACATTCAAGCTGCTGAATCTAGAATTAGAGATACTGATATGGCTGAGCAAATGACTAGCCTTACCAGATACCAAATCTTGACTCAAGCTGGAACGGCGATGTTAGCTCAGGCTAACCAAAAGTCTCAAAACGTTTTGCAACTTCTAAGATAGAAAATCTAGGTTTATCTCGTTATAAATCTCCGTGATGTTTCTTGCCGAGCCCTAAAAAGCTCGGTTTTTTTATGTCCTGGGGGTTATGGGGATTAGCCCCAAGAAGTCACTTGAGTGCACAGAGAGAATCAGGGTATAGGAAGTGGGCGAATCGGCGTTAGCATCGTTTCATTTGAGATGCCTGTCATCCCGAAATTTTCGTGCGACTCAACTCCTTAGCATACGGCAAATAAATTTCTCTTCAGCCGACCGGGCTCTCTATCGTCAATAATTTGTGCTTTGTTTTATAAGTGGGTTGAATGTATTCAACCCCTACGTTATGAATCATACAAATTATTGACGCCGTTCGATCCCTTTCGCGCGGAGTTGTGGGGCTTTAACGGTAAAGATGAATTATCCTTCATTCGTAAATAGGTTGGTCTTATCGTAGTAGAGACAGGTCTCAGACCTGTCTCTACGTGTATAATGCAGACCTTATAGCGAGTAGGTAATGCGCATTAGTCTTTATCAAGTTCTCTTGCTCTTATGATGATTCCATCTCTTCCGCCTGGAATATGTGAATAAATAAGGCATTCGCATTCTTTCCATTCACTTAACGGGACTTCTGGGTCAGGAATAGCGAGAGGCTTACAGTCTTTTGCTTCTGCACCTTTGATTTTTCCAACATATTCATTTAAAATTATTTTTCCTATATTTTCTTCGTAAGTCATAGCAATTAGATTTATTACAATAAGTTTATTTTTTGTTACTGTATCGTTTATTTATCGGTGTGGTTGGTGAGCTTGTCCATCTATCCGTGGTAATTTTTAAATACTTCCTCATAACCCCGCAGCAAAGGCAAATATTAAATAGCCGATTAAACTAAACCATTGAAAACAACTACCGGCTAGCAAAAGCAAGAATCTAACTAAATTTGTTTTACGTGCTTTTTGTAATTCTTTTTCAGGCATATTGGGGATAATAGGTGTTACAATCTTAAATAGAAGAAAGAAAAATCCAATGGATCCAAAAATAATAGAAATAAATAGTGTTGCTCCTCCAAAGGAAATCGCCCAGAGAGGTGTTTCTATTTTACCTGAATCAATGGAAGTTTGTAGCTTTGTTCTGTCTAGTTTTCCAAAGGTCCAAGCGATACCGGAAACAAAAATTGGAATCTTTTTTTCTTCGTTAATATTTAGGAGTAAATTGGTAGTAAACGCTCCCCGTCGGTTGGTGTTTGTGCTATATCCCTCCGATCCGACTGAGTATTCGACACTTTGAACCTGTTTCCAATTGAATGTATCTTGGCTTTCCGTAAAAATATTCTTTCTGTGAATTTCACATTCTCCTGCCTCTGCGCATTTGATCGAAGCTCCACTAACAGAAAATACAAGAACTCCGATTGCTATTACATTTGCTATGAAAGAAACCAGTATTTGCTTTTTGCCGCTTGGATCATTTTTTATTTCTGACATTATCTTTCTCCTTTCAATTTTTCCTATAATCTTTTTCTACTGTTGAATTACATTTATTATCGACTCTAAATCTCTTTCGCTCTTGCGATGATGGAATCTTTGCCGCCTTTGATGTATAAATAGAATACGCATTCGCATTCTTTCCATTCGCTTTCAGGCTCTTCGCGACTTGGCTTAGCTATGGGATAACAGCTCTTTACCTTTATTTCGTTGTTTTTATCTTTGTATTCTTTTAAAAGAGCTGTTGTTTTAGGTAAAGTTGAATCTCCGTCGGATGGGGCTTGCATTCCAATAAAAGGTTCGTTTATTAAATTACTCAGTAATTTACTCTTTGCTTGCGATGTATTTGCTTCGATACAGGAATTTTGCATCATTCTTATATTCTTTTTCTCAATAGAATTTTGACTCGCACGGGCGAGAAAGGTTCCATGAAAAAAATGGTGTGGTTTTTCGTTCGGATTATCGGGATTACCCGCCCAGCCTGCCAATTGATTCTTTGCGTTGCTTGATTCTGGTTTTGAAGAACAGGATAGAATTGTGAAAAGGAACAGTAAGAGGAATTTTTTATTCATAGATGTTTCCTCTTTAGATTGTCAGAGTCGAAAATAATTTGTCAATTCTTATTGATTGGCTTCTTCTATTTCTTATCTTGATTTGTATAACTTTGGTGCTAGTATTATCATCGGTCGTGTGAATGGATTCCGGAGATTTTACTTCTTCTGGAGGTGAATGGGTATAATCCGTCTATACCTGTGATGCGCATCGCTAAATGGGAATATGTAAAAGATGCTTTTTTAGTAGATGAATCGAAACTTGTAATTGTTAGATGTATTTTCTATACTCGAACATAGAATAGTCGTGAAAAATAATCCTTTATTTTTTGAAATCTAAGTGAAACTTTTAGTTCTAGACTGGGGAGCGTAGGAACTACTTTGTGCAATTTAGATTCTACTAAAATGCGCCACATCCCAAGTAGGTCAAGTTGTAGTAAATGTACAAACATCCAGCAGCGAGATTTACCAAAAGCTAAAGCAAGTTCCCCAAGCTCGACCCATTCTGAATTACGGGGACGAAAGTTAACCTTTCGCAACTTCAGATTTTCCAATTGGTATTCAGTTTTAATTTTTTTAGGATCGGGAAGAATACCAGTGTGGGTAACACTCCGAAATCTGCGTAGAAGGCTTCGAAGGTAGGGGCTAACGTTTCCGTTGTATTTTTTTAGTTTAGAAATAAAATCAACCATAAGATGGTCAGGAATTAGAAGAGTAGAGACGGTTGCATCTTCTTCATTTATTTTTTTTCGGACAAATTCTTTTGAATTTTGAAATACGATCATACATATACTAGGTAACAAAACGTTCAGACTGTGCGAAAAAAATAAAATATTTAGCAAAAATTAAAAATAATATCTACCTGCAAGCGCCAAACCGGCATTAACTCCGTCGCGACCAATGAGAAATACATTAATATAGACTTCAGCGGACAATTCAAATTTCTTATCTGCATTCTTCCATGAAATTCCAAGAGGGGCACGAATGCCAAGAGAGTTTTCGTAATTATCGTCGCGATCTCTGAAGAAATTTCCTCGACCTCTTCCATTACCTTCTTTGTCTCTGCGTCCACCGCGCTCCTGTAAAACACCACCGCCACCGGCATAAAGGGAGAGTGAATCATTTATTTGATAAAAGTTGTAAAGAAAAACACCGTGCAAATGAAATCTTCCATAACCGAGTAAGCCCAGACCAAGGCTTCCTTCGATTGACATTTTATCATTCATCAAATATTTTCCAGTGATACCTGTGGGACCGAGTAGAGTTAAGCCTAATCCAAATTTGCCGCTTCCAGAAGAGCTTGTATTGGAGGATTTTGCATCCTGTGCGTTAAGCGTATTTAAAAAAAGAAGGGTTATAAAAATAAACACAATTTTAATCATTTGAAATCCTTAGATGTTGATTATAGCATCGACTAAATTGAATGCTATTACCAATTAGTAGAAACAGTTTTTTTTTCCAATCTTAATTCTTTTAACCTCTGTGAGAATTTATTTAAACGTAAATTTCTAAGATTGCATTTATACTTCCCTTCTAATTTGAATATACGAAAATGGAATAAGACAGACTTAATTTTTCATAAAGGAAATAAAATGGATTATAAAGTAGAATATTTAAACAATTCAGAGAAAAGATCTAAGGGACCAATTTTAAGAATTTCTCAGAATTTTTTTTATCAGGATAAATCACCCTGCGAAATAACAAACTTTGAAAATCAAGAATGGTATCATGGAACAGGAGTATATCCCAAAGAGCATCCCGGGAAAAATATTATTCGCCCATTAGAATACGGGTTATTATCCGCAAAATGTTTGTATTGTGAAAGCCAAAATATTTTAGTAATTGCATTACAGGGATGTGTATCCATGCATTCAGGTGATGCTTACTATGATTTTGAAATTATCTGTCAGAATTGTAAATCTTTTTCTGCTTTTTCTTATGCAGAAAATTAATTCATTCTTTTCATTAAATATAAATACAGAAGAGAGTTGAATGAAAGAATTAGAAATGCAATAGCCAATAAAGAAATGGATTCTTTAAGTAAAAAATAAATTGGAATTGATTGTAAATTCCAAACACTAAAGAGAATGGTCGTTAGCCGCTTGTCTAAAGTATGTAGAGTGATCTTTTGGTAGAGATGTTCTCTATGTGCACGAAAGATATTTTCCTTCTTTAAAAGTCGCTTTATAATTGTAAGAACACCATCCACCCAGAAAACAGGAATGAGTAAAAAACCATAACCCAGATCAATTGAATGGTCACTATTTCCAAGGAAGGGAAGGATGCCAATCATATACCCAAGCGGCAAAGACCCAGTATCCCCCATGAACAGTCTTGCAGGCGGAAAGTTAAAAAAAATAAAAGAAGCCAGTGATACACCGAGAAGAATTAGCGTAGTCTGATTGTTTTCAGGAAGTCCGTTAATTATAAAAAGAAAAATAAATAAGGCTGCAAAGGTTGAGAAAGTTAGATATAAATCAAGCCCATCCATAAAATTACAAAGGTTGGTTACGAAGATAATATACCCCGCAAGCACAATACTATAAAAAACTTTCGGGACCTCAGGTGCAATTCCAAGAACTTGAAAGTCCGGAAAAAAAAGATAACAATAAGGAATAAAAAACACAATTTCAAAAAATAGTTTTCTACGAGAGCTAAAATTATACCTATCATCTAAAAATCCAATTAAAAGCAAAACCAAAAGACCCGGCACAGTGCGAAATAAAAGTTGTATATCTCCCATACCTTTTCCAGAATAAAAAACTAGGTAGAAGAGGCTAATGGTAAATACACTCATAAACACGAGCCCGCCTGATTTCTTAGTCGGAAACTCATGCATGCTTCTGTGATTGGGAACATCCAGATGAGAAAAGAATTTTGAATGATAAAATGCCCAGAGTAAAAAAGTAGAAGAGGCGAACACACTCAGGTATAAAATGACTTTCTCTAAACCAAACACAATCCCATCAAAATACATTCCCTTGAATTGAAAAGAGAAAAATCAAAAATTCTCAATCCTATAAATACAAGCCCTGGCAATTGCAGTGCTATCAATCACATACGCTTTACAGTCCTTCGTCCATCTTTCCAAAGCATTCGTATTTTTTAATTTTAGTAAAGCCCGCTCATAAAGTAAGCTAGAAAGATAGCGTGCAGTTATAATCATTAGATTTTCAGCGAGTCTTTCTTTTGTTTTATCAGAATCAAAAGAGCGGAAACTTTGAATAGCCGCTTCTAGTGTCTGCCATTGCTCATCAATAAACTTTGAAGGGAAATTGATCTCTACTTTGATCGAGTTCAGGTACTTTCTGAAATTTCCTTCTTCGCTCATTCCTGCGAGTATAGCGCCTGTCGCAATCCTTACATGGATTTGACTTGTGCCTTCATAGATAGTATTGATTCTGGAATCTCTAAAAAACCTAGACACATCATAGTCTTCTGTGTATCCAGCTCCTCCATGAATTTGCACTGCGATGTTTGCACATTTATGACCTTCTTCCGAGCAGTAGTATTTTGCGATAGGCGTAAGAAGGGAAGCCAGGCTACTAAAATTTTTAATTCGTTCGTCTTTTCTTATTTCCCTATCGTCTTTTCCTTCTTTCTCCATTCGAATCTGATGATGTTGGTAAAGATCGATTACCCGCGATGTCTCTAAGGTGAGAAGTCGCATCGCGTTTGTTTCTCTTTGAATTTTGTGAATCATTTCGGCGACAGCTGGAATTTCCCCGATTGGTTTTCCAAATTGAATTCTTTCACTAGCATATTTTTTACATTCAGCCAATACGCCCGCTCCACCACCGGGACCACCCGCTGCACTTGCAAGACGCATAAAGTTAGTCATCCCTGCCGTATAACGTGTGAGACCTAAGCCTTCTTCTCCTAAAATTTCTGCATAAGAATTATCGTATACAATTTCACAAGTGGGTGACGCGTGTATGCCCATCTTCTTTTCAATTCCCGCTACTTCAATGTCAGTGCTTTTAACTAAAAATACAGATAAACCTCTTGCGCCATTTTGTTTTCCAGCTCTAGCTAAAGTAAGAAGTAGAGAAGGGTGATCTCCCAGACCACACCCCTGCGAAATAAAGCGTTTAGTTCCTGTTATCCGGTAACTTCCATCTTCTTGTTTTGTTGCAACCGTTCGCACATTATTCAGATCAGAGCCAAAGTCAGGCTCTGTGAGTGCCATTGCAAATAAAGATTCGCCTGTAGCCGCCTTAGACGCATACTCTTCATTTTGCGCACTTGTTCCAAAGCGAGAAACAATTTGAGCCAGGTTTAAAAGAGTAGTAGTCATACAAAGAGATACATCTCCTCTAGTCATAATCATAGCAAAAAGAGCACCTATAGTAGCAGGAAGACCAAGACCACCGGCTTCTCTAGATATAGCGTATGCCATTAGCCCCGTATTTCTAAATTTCTCATAAATTTCAATTGTTTCTTTCGGAAAAATTACTTTTCCATTTTCATATTTCAGATGATTTCTATCCATGGCTTGTGCTACCTGGGAAACCTCTTTTCCGAAAAATTCTCCCAGTGAATCAAGGCAGGATTTATATAACTCCAATGCTTCTTCAAAATTAGAAGGAGCCATTTCGTATCTAGGATTTTTTGTTTTTAAGAAATGCTTATGGTCGTAAAAATCATTTCCCTCAGCTCCTTCCACAATCGACTTCCAATCAATTAAATGATTGAATACAATCTGTAAATCCTCATCGTCAGTGAAATAGTTATTTGAAATCATAGTTATCCTTCTACAGTCACCTCGAACAGCTCCATCGTGAGAGGTCTATTTTACAATAATCGTAAAGAGTAAATCTCACCGAATTTTTGTCAGATAGACCTCTCACCAATATTATATTTATTGGCTTGCACCAACCAACACATTTCTGGGTTCGAGGTGACTGTAATAATCTTTTATATTTTATGAGCTGCTTCGAGTCCTTCTAAGAAGGCTCGCTTTGCATCAATTCCTTTTGCGTCTTTTGCTCCACCGATTAGAAATGTTTTCTTTTGCGGATACTTGGAAGTAAACTCTTCATAGAGAGAAATTTCCTTTTCTTGTCCAACACATAAAATGATAGAGTCACATGCATAGGTAAACTCTTCTCCGCTTTTTAAAACTACTTTCAGTCCCTCTTTTGTTACTTCTTTGTAGTCTAGTCCATGAAAAAATTCAACGCCTGCTGATTCTAATTCTTGCTTTAATGCCCAGAAAGTTGTCGGACCAAGACCAGCCCCATGCTTTCCATTTCTTCTAAATACCGCAACATTCCTGTTAGCCTTATGCGGTTGAATTCCTACATTTGTAAAAGAATTGATATTGTATTTTTTATCGTAGGATTCAAACGTTGGGTCGTGATCTTCTGTTAGTTTATGTGCAACGTCAACTCCAATTCCACCGCCTCCAATGACTGCGACTTTTTTTCCCGGCTTAAATTTTCCTGTCAGATAATCAGTGTAATTCCCAACTGGAAGATTTTCAAGTCCCGGGATTTTAGCTTCTCTCGGTTTCACACCTGTAGCAAATACAACTGCATCTGGATTTAATTCTTCAAGCAATCCTAAATTCGCTTGTGTATTTAAACGAATTTCTACACCCAGGTAGGGAAGTTCATTTTGAAAAAATCGAATTGTTTCTTTGAATTCGGATTTTCCCGGGATATGAGAGGCTAATTGAAATTGTCCACCAAGTTCACTTGCTTTTTCTAATAAAATTACTTTATGACCCAATGAAGCACTTGCACGGGCAGCTTCTAAGCCGGCAGGACCTGTTCCAATTACTACTACCTTTTTCGGGGTAATAGATGATTTACGCTCGTAAGTAAGTTCATTTACTGCTTCCGGATTTACAATACAAGAAACAGATTTTTCCTGGAAGGCATGATCTAGACAAGCCTGGTTACAAGCAATACATGTATTGATTCTATTGGACATTCCTGTTTTAAATTTATTTACAATGGCAGCATCAGCTAAAAAGGGACGAGCCATAGAAATAATATCAGCCTGGTTACTATCAAATATCCGCTGCATGGTAGACGGATCATTTACGCGGTTGGAGGCAATGATTGGGACGCCTGGAGTATTTTCTTTGATACGACTTGCTGTAGAAGCCCAGGCACCACGCGGCACTAACTGGCTAATTGTAGGTATCCGCGACTCATGCCATCCAATTCCAATATTTAAAGCAGAAACTTTTTCATCTCTAAGAGTATTTGCAAGTAATATTACATCTTCGAAGGTTGGATTTCCTGGAATCAAATCAATTCCAGACATACGAAATATGACCGGAAATCCTTCGGGTAGATTTTTTCTTACAGCGCGTAGAACTTCAATGGACATATTCATCCTGCGCTTTTCATCTCCACCGAAGTAGTCTTCTCTTTTATTTGTCACAGGTGAAAAGAATTGATTGAGTAAATAACCTTCACTTCCCATAATCTCTACAGAGCCAAATCCTGATTCTCTTGCAAGCCTTGCTGCGATTCCAAAGTCTTCCACTGTCTTCCAGCATTCTTCTTCTGTGAGTGCGCGCGGTATATAACGATTAATCGGAGCGCGAATAGCAGACGGACCAACACAACCTCTATCGAACGCATAACGTCCTGCATGAAAGAGTTGCGCGCACATATTTCCTTTTCCCGCAAAAGTCATTCATTTTTTTAAGCTCTTCTGCATGTTCAGGAATTTGAATGTTAAAAAAAGTCCTAGAACCTTTTCCTTCTTCGTTTACGCTGATTCCGCCCGTAACGATAAGACCAACCCCGCCTTCGAATCGCTTCCCGTAAAACGCTGCCATTCTCTCAGCAGTTCCCAATTCTCCCTCAACGCCTAAATGCATCGAACCCATAATAAAACGATTGGGCAGTGTATAATTTCCAATTTGAATTGATTCAAAAGCTGTGCTCATAGTTGTCTCCGTATCTTCGGTCATTTCGAACTAGCAGCATCCAAGTTTGCGCCGTGAGAAATCTATTTTGCAAACATAGTATTGTGTTATTCTATAACTATGTTTGTCAGATAGACCTCTCACGAAGAGGCTGTTCGAGGTGACTGTATAATTTACCACTGGTAAGTTATATTGAATTTTTGTCAACGTATTAATTTACCATTGGTAAAATACTGCTTGCAAAGAAACAGCAAATCATTTTCATTGAGTCAATGGTAGCTAGTAAGAAAAAATCTAAAAAGAAGCAATTAAAAGTAGGTAGACCTTTAAAGAAAAATGGACTTACTGTAAGAGAAGATTTAATTTTAGCAGGCACTGAACTTTTAAAGACTACTTCCTTGGAAAAACTTTCTCTAAGACAAGTCGCCTCGAAGGCAGGTGTCAGTCATGTCGCTACCTACCATCATTTTGAAAATAAAAATGCTTTGCTTGCTGCCATTGCCGAATTTGGTTTTCAAAAATACTTTGCTAGTTACCAGGAAGAATTAAAAAGAACGAACAATGATTTTCTCGGTAGATACCGTGCTCTTGGCTGGACGTATGTGCAATTTATTTTAAACAACCAACAATTTGCCCGTATCATGTTTGGTGGTGTCGGCGTTGATTTAAAACTCCATCCAACGTTAGCCGCAGTCTCTCGTCGCACCTATAAGCAGCTACATGAAATTATCCGCATGGGACAACGCCTCGGTGTAATCGGAGAAGGCAACGCAAGAGACAAGACATTAGCCTCCTGGGCAATGATCCACGGAATCGCAATGCTATTTCTAGAGGGCAGAATTAAACCCAAAAACAATCTAAAAGAAATGGAAGAGTTAATTCAGTCGGTCACGGAATACGCTTACTTGGGGATGAAAGTTTAGTTTTTTAGAGCTTTACTTTTTCCAAAAGGATTTCTTTAATTCGTTTGACACTTCTTTACTAATCTCGATACGTTGAAATTCATTTGTGTTTTTTTTCTCAGTGTTCTCTGCAAACTCTGTGAGAAATTTATACTTTTAAACAATTCCAGTAAAATAAACAGAACAAAAGGAATTTACTATGTGGGAAGATTTCCAACAACATCTCTGGCTTTATCTATCTATGCCTTTGGTCGCGGCTTTGATTGGTTATGTTACAAAATTGGTTGCGATACGGATGATGTTTCAGCCAATCAAGTTCATTGGTATAAAACCTTTTTTGGGATGGCAGGGGATTATTCCTCGCCGTGCAGAAAAGATGGCATCAATTGCGGCGGATACTCTCACTGCTAGACTTATTAATACGCGTGAGTTATACAATAGAATTGATCCCACTGAAATCATTAAAGCATTAGAAGAGCCTTTAATTCGAGACATTGATATCATTGCAGATGAGGTTATCGGAAAATTACAACCGGAGATATGGGAAGCTTTACCGACTCTAGTGCGTGATCAACTCATTGGAAATATGAGAAAGGAAATTCCCGGAGTCATCAAAGCATTAATGGCAGACATGGATCGGGATTTGGATTCTATCTTTGATATAAAATCAATGGTCGTTTCAATCATGAGTAAAGACAAGGAACTTCTCAATCGTATTTTCAAAGAAGTAGGAAAGCCCGAATTTCAATTCATTGCAAATTCAGGAATCTATTTTGGTTTTCTAATTGGACTCATACAGGCAAGCACATGGATGCTCACACATTCTCCGCTCATCATGCCAATGTTTGGTTTATTCACTGGTTGGTTTACAGATTGGTTAGCACTCAAGATGATTTTTTATCCCAAACAACAAACTAAATACATGGGACTTGTTACCTGGCAGGGACTCTTTATAAAGAGAAGGCAACAAGTGGCAGCGGAATACGGTGCGTTAATCGCAACAGAGATATTAACCCCTAGAAATATTCTAGAATATGTTTTGTCAGGTCCTCTTTCAGATAGACTTTACGAAATGATAACTCGAATTATTAAAAAGACAATTGATACCCAAGTTGGATTTGCAAAACCAATTGTTATCATGACTTTAGGCGGAGAGAAATACCAGGAAGTAAAGCACAAAGCAGCATTGAAAATCATTGAGCGTTTACCAGAAACTTTAAAGAATATTGAGACATACGTTGGTAATGCGCTAGATATTAAAAATACTATCGTAAGTAAAATGCAACAACTCACTGAAGAAGAATTTGAAGGTGTCCTTAGACCTGCCTTCCAACAGGATGAATGGATACTTATCACCGTAGGCGCTGTTCTTGGTTTTCTCGTCGGGGAAATGCAAGTATTCCTAATGACGCATTGATTTGTTTAAAGGAAAAAATATTTTGAAGATAACACAAATTTTACTCTCACTCTGTTTCCTGATTTTAGTGAATTGCAGAGTAACGTCGTTACCCGCTAGGTCAGTTCAGAAGGGAAACACAACTCCCTTCGATTTGAAATCCTATTCCAATCCAAAAGGAAAAATCCAATTTCAAAAAGTAGTCTCTGCTGATTGGGCTGTTTCTAGAGGTGGTCTCATTTACTTGGATGATCCTATTTCTAAAGAAAAGGGTCTTAAAGAAGGGGATGAGCCAATACAAATTTATATGTATGTGATCGATCATCCTGTTCATGGAAGATTTTTTATTGATACAGGAATTGCAAATGTATTTAAAAAAGATCCATCGCAGTGGCCTGTTAATTGGCTTCTCAAGAAAGGAATGAATATGAATGCTTTAAAAGTAAAACAGACGTTAGGCGACTGGATGACTGCTAATCCTGCAAAACTAAACGGTGTATTTTTAACTCATATGCATATTGATCATTTAATGGGTGGAGGTGATTTAGGAAAAGAAATTCCTATCTATACAGGAACAAAAGAATCAACTTCTACTGCCTTCATCAACATGTTTGTGCAAGGTAGCACAAACGATTTACTCGGAGAAGGAAAAACAATCCAAGAATTAGAATTTCCCAATGCAGACTCTGAATTGGGTCTTTCTACTTTAGACTTTTTTGGCGATGGCTCTCTTATTGTTCTCTATTCTCCTGGTCACACTCCCGGCAGTTTAGCATTTTTAGTTCATAGCACAAATGGTCTTCAACTTGTTCTAGGGGATACTTGTCATACTACCTTCGGTTGGCAAAACAATGTTCCCCCCGGAGACTTCACCGCTGACCGAGATAAAAATAGAAATAGCTTGAATGCTTTGCAACTCATTGCAAAGAAATTCAAAGATATAAAAATCCATCCCGGCCATCAGAGTTTAAAGGATTAACTTTATTTCATATCAAATTGATCTGCAATTCTCTCGGCCATGGCGGCTATCGTTAGCGATGGGTTTGGTCCGAGAGAAGTAGGAATGATGCTAGCGTCTACTACGTATAAACCCTTGTGACCGAATACTTCTCCTTTTCCGTCAACAACTCCTGTTTCTTTTGACTCTCCCATTACACATCCACCAATTGGATGAACCGCGATGATTTTATTGAGATAGGTGAGTGGGTTATCCACAAATATTCCTTCCATTTTATTTGCCATTGTCTTCATGGCTCGGCGCACTCTATCGTAATGCAACTGGCTACTCTTCATTTGCCACTTGATGATTGGTTCTCCATCTTCCCGAAGTTTAATTTCTCCATCGTTTCTGTCTCGTCCCATGCCTAGAAGTAGATAAGCTTTTCTCACAAACTTTTCGCTGTCGAGTAAATCGATTAGTTTATCACCAACATTGACTTCGCCTTTATGCATAGGGGAACCAATCAGTTTAAAAAAGAATTCTTTTAGATAACGAATTCCTATTTTAATCGGACGAATTAAAAAGTGAACGGATGGAATTTTTCCGGATACATACCAACCAAGTCCAATTGGAAAGCCAGCATCTTGAATAAATGCGTTATGCGCGTAACCATCGGGATAAGGTTTGAATTTATGCTGAATAGCCGCTGTAATTACAGGTCCTTTGGTAGGAATCACATCATGCGATGTATTTAATACAGAGCCTTCTAAGTCTCCATTTCCGCACCATTTTTTCCCAAGCATGGGAGAAAGATTTTTTAGTTTGCCTTCTTTTTGCATTCTTAGAAGTAAAGCAGTAGAGCCAAGAGAGCCTGCTGAGACTATGACTTTCTTTGCAGTCAGTTTTATTTTCTTTTCTGGTTCTCGCGGATTATAATAAATAACCTCATATCCACCGTCTTTATCTTCCATCGGAGAAATAGATTCTACATTTGCGTTAGTTCTCACATCGGCTGCGACTTTTTGTTTTTGAGCACGGAAGATGTAATTTAAATCTAATGTATTCTTTGCATGAATATTACAGCCTATATCACATTCACCGCATTTGTTGCAATTCGATTGCAGGGCACCGTGAGCGTTTAAGGACTGTTGTCCGGGAAAATCACCTTTGAATCGAATTGCTAAGTCAGGAAAAATAACTTTTGGTTTTTCCAATTCATCTTCCGTTTGTTCTAAGGACTCACCGATTTCTTTAAACAAATGCGTCTTAGGCGTGCGGTTGTAGTATTCGTTATCAAGCGGGTAGGGCGATGCTTCCATTGTGTTGACTACTTTATCATAATAAGGCTCAAGAGTCTTGCGGGTAATACCGTTTGGCCAGCCAGCAAAATTTTCTTCTGGCATTCTCATTAATACATTTGCATAGATAAGACTTCCTCCACCTAAACCACTTGCGGTTACTGACATTAAGTCGCTCTCTGGATAATCACGAATTTCCATAAAGCCAAAGCGTTTGTCTTTTGGATCCCAGATTAGTTTTTCTTTGATTTCGTGAATTCGTCTAGGAAAATCCCACATCTTGTAGTGCTTTCCTCTTTCTAATAGGCAAACCTTGATTCCTTTTTCTGCTAAGCGACAAGTCATCACAGACCCACCAAAACCAGACCCAATTACAATCACATCGAAATCAAATTTCATTTTATATCTTCCTTAATTTTTTCTAAAACTGATTCAGTGCCTGTTGTTTTTATTTACTAAAGTTCGCTTGTCAAGTTGTAAATTTTGATTTCAAAGGATTCATTCTTTTCCATCTGATTCTAATCATTTATATATTTTTTCCAGAGAGAGATTGCATAAATTAAATGGTTTTTTAAAAAAAATAAAAACTAGAACGAACTTTTTTTACCCTTCCAAGTTTCTAATAGGTAAAACTTTGAGGTTGAAACATGAATTATAAATCAAAAACATTTTTATTCTCATTCCTATTTATTTTACTCGGAACATTTCTTTCCCCACTTTTCTATTGTATAGGCGGGGGCAAATCAAGCTTATCCTTAAATGCTAAAACAGAAGTGAATCCTACTCCTTCGGTTTCGCAAGCAGTAGGAATTCAAACCGCGTTTAATGAAGTATATGAAAAAACGGCTGATAGCGTTGTATCAATTGCAACAGAAAAAACTGTCAACATTCAAATGAATCCTTTTATGGATCCATTTTCCGGTGATCCATTCTTCGGTCCTCCTTCTTTGAAAGGAAAATCCAAAACGCAAAAGCAAAAGCAAACCGGACTTGGTTCTGGAATTATTTTAAATAAGGAAGGATACATTCTAACCAATGAGCATGTCGTTCATGAAACAGATAAGCTTCATGTTAAGTTACGAAATAAAAAATCTTACGAAGCGGAAGTCATAGGCTCTGATCCTGTTTCTGATATTGCTGTATTAAGAATTAAAGGGGCTAGTGATTTAGTTCCAATCGAAATTGGAGATTCTTCAAAAGTTAAAGTTGGAGATTGGGCTATTGCAATTGGGGCTCCTCTTGGATACGAGCATTCTTTCACTGTGGGAGTCGTCAGTGCAATTGCACGGGGTGGAATTGATTCTTCTGGTGTTAGCTATATTCAAACAGACGCGGCTATTAATCAGGGAAATAGTGGTGGACCACTCCTTGATATTTATGGGAGGGTAATTGGTATTAACCGTATGATTGTATCTCCGAGTGGAGGCTCTATTGGGATTGGATTTTCTATTCCAATCAATGAAGCAACCAAAGTCGCGGAAGAAATTAAAACAAATGGAAAAGTAAAACGTGCCTGGGTAGGAATTGCACTTGATGCAATCGATGAAGATACAAAACAAGAACTCAAACTTCCTTCCACAGAAGGAGCACTTGTTAAACAAATTTACAGCGACTCTCCAGCGGCAGAAGCAGGGATTGAACTCATGGATGTGATTACTCAAATCGGTGATGAAAAAATGAAATCACCGGAAGACGTAGTCAACAAAGTTCGTAAATCTAAAGTCGGAGACAAATTGCCATTTGCCTTATTTCGAAAAGGCAAAGAAGTAAAATCCATTGTCAAAGTAAGAGAAAGACCTCAGTAATTTTGAATTTTGAAAATGCAAAAATGGATTGAATAATTCTAAATGGAATTAGAATGGGAAAATGAAATTCTACCAATTTAATTCCATTTCCAATTTTCAAAACAAAACTAAGCAAATCTTTACACTACGAAATTTAGTTTTAATTCTTCTGCTCCTATTTATTAGCTCTGTAAATCCAATATTCTCACAGGCTAGTAAAGGAACTTGCTCTACATGGATAGAAGGAGACTCTCAATCCTTAGTCGATTGTAAAGAATCTACTTTAGAAGAATGTGCAAAAAATAAATCGTCCATTCAAAAAAAAGATACAGCGTTTCAAAACTATACAGGTAAGCTTTTTAAATCTAAGAATGCTGACGCATCGGAAATTTTTGAATTTAAAAATGAATCTGTAGACAATTGTAAAAAGCAAATGATTCAATCAGCAAGAGATGCGGAAGGAACTATGTGTTCCGAATGGGGATTTGTAGTCTATTCAGAAGGATTGAAAGCAGGAGATGTTTCCTACATCTACGGAAAATCTGTCAACGTCAGAGAGTCTGCTTCTACAAAGTCAAAAAGTATTTTAACACCTACAGATAGGACTAAAATTAAAATCCTAGAAAAATCAAAAGAGCGAGCGACAATTCCAAATTTGTATAAAGCCTATTGGTTTAAAATTTCTGTAGGAGACAAAACAGGCTGGGTATACGGACAATTCTTACATCCCGACCCAAACAGTAGTGTTTCTTTCATTGAACAATAAATAGCGGCTAATGGGCTGTAGGCTGTTTAATGTGATATGCATGCAAGTCTGTGTTAATTGAAAAAACTATCTTGTGTAGGTGATTTTTAATATGGATAAATCATCCATGAGGATAGCGTCTTGTTGTATCCACTGAACTATTCTTTCTATATTACCTGCACCATTTTCCACACAAGTTAGAAATCGATTTTGGTCTTCATTGATTTTTGGTTGTCCGTTAGGAAGGGTCTCAATTATTACATCATCTCTACCATCTGATCCAAAAAACACAATGTCGCCTTTTAATAATTGGAAATTGCTGATTGATAAATTTGCTTTCTGCTGACCGACAACAGGGAATCCAAGCTTGTTATAATTCTGATCAGTGTTTATAAAACTTGCTTTTCCTTCTCGATATAAAACAGGATATGGATGCTCTGCGTTGATAAAATACAAATTACCTGTATCCTCTTCCAAAATTCCAAGCACCATAGAAACCATCATGAGTCCCTCAAATGTAAGGAATGTTTGGTTCAGTTCCTGATAAGTATTGTATAGCCATTCATCGGGCATTAAATTCTTTCCCCATTTAAAACTACGTAAACGCTCCATTACTACTTCAAAAGCTGTACCTAGAACAATTGCTCCACCCGCCCCTTGTGTTGATTTACCCATTGCATCACCATTGATAAATACAATGTATGATTTATTCATCAGTTTGACATTATGCGCAATATTTATATCTCCTCCAATAGTGTCCGTTGATCCTCTGAAATTGAATTCTTTTTTTTGCTTTAGAAAGAATTCGACTGTTACCTTTTCACTGGAGACAGAATTGCGGCTCAACGGCTCTATTAAAAGAGATGTTAAATAATAATCTCCATCCTGTTGAAATTTTAATTCATTTATTTCGCCTAACGTTCTTGTTAAAATTTCAGTTCGTTCTTGAACTTTCCTTTCTAAGTCTTCGTTAAAAATACTTAACTGTTGATTTTTTTCTATCAATGTGGTTAAGAGTTCTTTATTTTGCATACGAAGAGTGTAAACTTCCAACGCATTCTTGAGTGTTACAAGCATTTCTTCCGGCTGAAAAGGCTTTGGGATATAACGATAAATCTCTCCGTGATTGATTGCTTCGATGATAGTTCCAACATCAGCATAACCTGTAAGTAAAATTTTAATCGGATCAGGGTAAACATTGGCTATTTTTTTAAGGAATTCAACTCCAGTAGTGTGCCTCATTTTCTGGTCTGTGATAATAATTTGGATTGGTTCGCGCTGTAGTATTTCAAGACCTTCTTCGGCTGAAATTGCTAGCAGAATTTCGAAATTCTTTTTGAATAAATATTTGAAGCTAACAAGATTCTCCTTTTCATCATCTACATAGAGTATTTTACTTAGGGACATTTTTTTACCTTCTATCGTTATGTTCATACTGCTCTAGTGCACTAGTAAGAACTACTTTCATTTCATCTCTATCAAATGGTTTGGAGAGAATTCGAGAAACTGTTCCATTGTCTATGGCTACTTGCATAGCAGACGTATCGCCGTAACCTGTGAGCAATATTCGAATAATATTAGGTTGTTTTTCTGAAACGTGCTCTAAGAATTCTATTCCACTCATAAAGGGCATTCTTTGATCTGAAATGATAACCTGAATGTCTTCTTCTTTTAATACTGATAATCCTTCTTGGGCTGAATTTGCGATAATTACATTAAAATCTTTTCTAAAAAGTAGCTTAAAACTAGTTAAATTTTCTTTTTCATCATCTACATATAATATATTATAACTATTTGTATTCATAAGCTTCTCCACTTTTTACTAGACAGGCAAATAGATAGTAAACTCAGTTCCCTTTCCCATAACGCTTGTAAAATCCATTTTACCTTTGTGTTGTTCTATAATTCCATAACTAATGGAAAGACCTAGTCCTGTCCCCTTACCAATTTCTTTCGTTGTAAAGAATGGTTCAAATACTTTATTTTTTATATCGGGGGAAATTCCAGTTCCTGTGTCCCTTATAGAAATGATTATGCATTCGTTTTTAAAATCTTGCACCCCTGATTTGGAATGCTCAGTTTTTATTGTAATGGTTCCCTTTTCTTTTATCGATTGGATTGCGTTTGCTAATAAATTAAGAAAGACCTGGTTTAATCTTCCGGCAAAACAATTTACGAGAGGAAGGTTTCCGTAATTCTTAATTATCTCGATTCTATCCTGGTATTGATTATGAAGAAGTATCAGGGTAGAATCTATATTCTCATTTACATCAGCTAATTGCTGTTTACCCCCATCCATCCTTGAGAAAATTCTGAGACTTTTAACTATGTCCGCTGTCTTCCTTGCACCGGTTTTGATATTATTGGATAATTCACGAACACCTTCAATTGTTTCTGATACATTGATTTGTTCCTTTAGTTTTTTTATCTCTTGTAGCTTTTCATTTATATTTTCCGGTGTCAAAGCCTCATAGGCATCCAAAACCTCAATCAATTCCATTGCCAATTCATTCAAAGCTAGTATACTTGAATTAATATAATTGATTGGATTATTAATCTCATGCGCGATGCCTGCTGTTAGAATTCCAAGAGATGCCAGTTTCTCAGATTGTATCAGTTGAGACTGAGTAGATTTTATTTCTTCGAGTGATGCCTTTAATTGAAAATTTGATAATGTAGTTAACTTCTCTGATTCAATCAACCTTGATTGAGTTTCTTGTAATTCTACAATTGTAGCTTCTAATTCAGTATTTACGGTTACCAGACGAGCTTCTTTTTCCCGCAAAGTTTTAAAAGCCTTTACTAATACTTCTTCATTTGTTTTGAATTTCCTTTTTAGAAATTCAATTTCTTTTTTTAGAGCTTTTATTTCTTCTTCGTCATTCATTGTTTTCATAGTTTGACTCACACCACGAAAAAGCATCTTCTAGCATTTCAAAATATTCTAATTCATAAGGTATTTCATCTGCTTGATCGACGATTTGTTGAGTAGAAAAATTTGATAAGGACTCAACAGGAAGTAAAATGGCAACTTTTAATACTCCAACTTTTATACAGGCATTCAGCCAACACATTAGAACCCAGTTTTGTAAAGACTCGGGATAAACGCATAGACGTTTTGTGTCGTCGCTAATAATATATTTAGGTTTATATTTTTCGATTAAGTCAGTTACAATAATTGTCTCTGTTTTTATCTCAGCTTCAGACATATTAATTGTTTCCAGAAGCCAAATGTCGTAGAAAATTTTTTTACTATCATCAAATTGGCATACCATGAATTTTGTTTCGCTAATTATTTTCATGCTCATTTTATTTTACACTCTTTAACCAATCAATAGCAGATTCTTTTTTAACGAACCAGCGCGTAACAAATTCTTTTCCTTTCGGTTCCTCCATCACTTGTTCAAGTGATAGTTGTGCAATAAAATCAGGGTTATCAAAAACAATTGCAACCCACTTTAATCCCATATCAAGAAGAGAAATAAAAATATTTTCATTTGTCCACTCTTGCATTTCGGGACTGACTACAAAGCGCATATCGCTTATGTTAGGGATGTTTTTTGTAGGTTTGCATTTTAGGCAAGCATCTAACCAATTCAGCATTTCCTGTTTGTATTCGTCTTCAGTCATTTTCTCTGTTTCAGGAAGCCAAAATGTTTCGATAAGATTGTCTTCTTGAAAGTAATCAACCGTTATATATTTACTTCTATACATATTTTTCATGCTTTACTCCTTAGCAGATAGATATTTGTAAAACTCTATATTGGATTAACGAAATCATATTTATTTACAAGGCAAATAGATAGTAAACTCAGTTCCTATTCCGACTTCACTGTTAAATTCTATTTTACCTTTGTGCTGCTCTATGATTCCATAACTTATCGCAAGCCCGAGTCCGGTTCCTTTTCCAATTTCTTTCGTTGTAAAAAATGGTTCAAATACTTTATTTTTTATATCAAGGGAAATTCCAGAACCTGTGTCCTTTATAGAAATGATTACGCATTCTTTATTAAAATTTGATAAGCCTGATTGTAGGTATTCCGTCCTTATCGTAATCGTTCCACTTTCGTTAATTGCCTGGATTGCATTTGCAAGTAGATTCATGAAGACTTGATTCAATTTCCCGGCAAAACATTTTAATAGAGGAAGTTTTCCATAATTTTTTATAATCTCGATTCTATCTTTATATTGATTATGAAGAAGTATCAAAGTTGAGTCCAAATTCTCATTGATGTCGGATAACGTTTGTTCATCGTTATCCATTCTTGAAAAGGTTCTGAGACTCTTAACAATATCTGCAGTCTTCTTGGCACCAGCTTTAATATTGTTGGATAATACTGTTACTCCTTCAATCGTTTCGGATAGGTTAATTTGTTCTTTCAATCCTTTTATTTCTTCTAGCTTCTGGGTTATGTTTTCCGGTGTAATTGTCTCATACACTTTCAATACATCAATCAATTCTGTAGCTAAGCCATTTAGTGCAGTTATGCTTGAGTTGATATAGTTGACTGGATTGTTTATTTCATGCGCTATTCCGGCAGTCAAGATACCCAGGGAAGCTAATTTCTCAGATTGAATCAGTTGAGAATGAGTTGAATTTATTTCTTCGAGGGCATGAGCAAGATTCGAATTCGTCAAGGATAGTTCTGCATTCGATTTATTCAGCTCATTCGTTCGTAATTCAACTTCCTTTTTCAAATTCTCGGAGTATCTTATAATCAATCGCCTTCTTTGAATAATCCAAACTACCAGGCCAATGAATAAAAGACCACCTAGAGTCTGATAAAATAATTTCAGATTAGGGCGTGGATTTGGATCGTAAATGAATTCTTCTAAGTTCACATCTTCCGGAAGCATCCCGAGATCTGCGTATACTTCTGCTATGTGCCTCCATCGACCTGGATTCATATACCCGAGTTCGACTAATACTGGTTGCACGAGTGACACCATTTGCTTTGCTTCATACAATAAATGATTTCGTGTCATACGCTTTGAATACTTTTCTAAAATCAAATCGACTATTTCTTCTTGATTACTCATCGCATACTGCCATCCGAGTAAACTAGCTTCACGAAATGCTTTCACTCGCTCGGGGTATTCTTGGATTTCTTTTTCACTCGTAAATAGATTGTCACCGTAAAAATCTATTCCCGCCGAACGGGGAGAAAAAACCTGATACGCAAAATGAACATTTTCTAAATAAAATGGTTGGTCTGTTGAATATCCATTCATACCGTAAACTTTTCCTTTTAGCAAATCATCAAAGTTAAAGCTATGTTCTAGTTTTATAAAATCGTTAGTCGCTATACCTTCTTTTTTTAAGTAGGCTAAAATTTCAAACGATTGCCTGGACAACATTACAGGTTTGGCAAGAATGTCGTGAATACTTTGGACGCTATTTATTTTCGAAGTTATTAGAACATCAGGGGAATGCTGAAAAATCACTGCGATTACAACTACCGGTTTACCTGCTTGTCGATTTAATAAGATACCACTATTTCCAGTACCAAACTGGTATTTTCTGGAAAGAACGTTCTCTAATGCTTCATCTCCATTGGGAGTTTCAACAAGCTGCACATCTAGCCCGACATCAGAGTAATATCCTTTCTCGATTGCTGCGTAATAGCCGGCGAATTGAAATTGGTGATACCATTTTAATTGAAGATGAATTCTATCGAGCGCGAAGCAAGGTGTATAAATAAAAAGAAGGAGTAAAAAGTATCGGGCAATCATTGGGGTAGTTCTCTATTATCTGCACTTTACATTAAGTCCTAAAAATCTGCGGCTAACGACCAACTAATTCGCCCCTGTGACTGTCACTCCATTTGGATTGGTTCCGGCAGAGTAGATTGGACCTGCAGTTAAATCACCATTAGCCTGGTTGATAGAAAAATAATTGATAGTCCCACCGTTCCAGCTTACACCATAAATAAATTTCCCAGAAGGATCAGGGAATAATCGAACCCAATTGTTTGCACCTGAGGTTACATTTGTTGTAATAGTCAATGCTCCTGTTGATTGGTTAATCGTCATTACTCCTATTTGTGCGGTGTCCCTTGTAAAATAAAGATATTTGCCAGTTGAATCTACACTAATTGATTCCAATCCAGGGATACTGGTAGCATAAGAATTTACGTAGGTCAAAAGACCTGTAGTAGGATGGATCGTAAAGAGAGCGATAGCATTTGAAGCAAAATTTGCTGAATACATATACGTATTGGTTGGATCAATTTCTACTGTTCTAGGATCACCCCCGACTGTGGATACAGGACCTCCTACCTGTGTTAGAGCACCTGTTGCTTGATTGATCGAATAACTAAAAATCTGAGTCGTTCCATTGCTTACTGCATAGGCGAATTTTCCTTCTCGATCTACTCTTACATAGTATGTGTTCGAGCCAGCCCCAACAGAGCCTACCGAATTTAAAGTTCCGTCTGTATTTATGGAGAAATAGGAAATGGTTCCTCCATTATTTGCTACGTAAGCAAATTTTCCGGTGGGATGAATGAAAACAAACTCTGGACTTGCAGTTGCTACCGGACCTCCCACTAATGTAATGCCTCCTGTTGTAGGATTAATTGAAAAGGCTCTAATCTCACTACTTCCTTTTGAAACTACATATAAAAATTTACCCGTAGGATCTGCCATTGCTCCTCTTGCATTGGTGCCGGCTACAACCGTCCCCGCAGAAGTTAAAGCGCCCGTAGACGAATTGATAGAATACGCTGAAACATCATGCGTTGCATAGTTGAGAGAATAGGCAAATTTAGGAACAGAGAAAATGTTCTCATGCGAATAACGGCAGAAATACTTCCCGCAACATTGGTAGCCGTGATTGTATAATCAGTCAATGCAGTTCCTTGCGATGGAGTTCCGCTAATCACACAAGTCGCACTTATGCTTAGACCTGTAGGAAGAGTAGGGCTTGCTGTGCATGTTGTCGCCACACCTGTGATCGTTGGAGTGAGAGCAGTAATTGCAATTCCATTTGTAAAGAAATACGGCGAGCCAACATAAGAGATTGCAGTTGGAGCAGATAAAATTGTGATATTCACCACTCCGCTTAAGCTTCCCGCTGAGATTGTATAGGCAGTAGATGCTTGTTCTACTGTAGGAGTTCCGCTAATGGCACAAGTGGTTGCGTTGATACTTAATCCTGTTGGCAGGGCAGGAGTTGAAATGCAGTTTGTGACAGTGCTTGCAATTACCGGAGTTAAAGTTGACATGGGGACTCCTCTTGCTAATGTATAACTAGCACTTAAATAGGCAATCGCAGATGCGCTTCCGCCTGACGCTAAAACATTTCCACCTATCAAAGCAGAGTTTGAAAGATCCGAACTTGTCCAAGTAATTCCAGTTCCATCATCAGAAGTAAAAGAACTAGCCTGCAATAAATACGATTTCATTCCAGAAGCAATATTGGCTAATGGGCTTGAAGCTATGGCTGTGTATTCAGAAGAAATTACCAATGCGCTTCCTGACTCATTCAATACATTCTTTCCATCTAATTTCCCGTCTCCTAAAATATCCCCCATCAAAATATTGGTATACGAATTATAAGACGAAGTGACTTCTAGTCCCGATGAGTCAGAAATACCTTTGCCCTTCAATACATCCGATACGACAGAGTCGATTCCTCCTAAAGTAGCTAGAAACACCTTTGCATTCGTCGAATCATAATCGGAAGAAGTTGGGTCACTTAAATTTGCTTTGGAAGGATCAAACTTTTGCTAGAGCCAAAGAATATTTCTCCAATGTATTCATTCGCTGTAGTCGCTAAACCTTCCAAATCGGCATTGCTTAGAGTCTGTAAAATTAGTTCGCTATTCTTGGAATGGATAGATGGATTCAATTGGTTAGCGGATAATCTATATTTTACTAAGGAAGAAAATTTCCCCGCTCCCATATTCGTTAAAGGGTTTACGTTTGTATTGAGTCTTGTGCTACTTGTAGTATTCGAGGCAGTGAATGTAACAACAGAAACCATTCGCGTCGAATTGGAGCTTGCTGTTTCAGGCACTGTCCATGAAAATGCTTTTCTTCGAAATGGCGAATAGGTAGTAGAAGCAGAAGTAGGAGTCACAACAATGCAAACCAAATTTGCTTCCGGTCTTTCCATACTCAGAGAATAAGTCCCTCCATTGTTTTTGTCCGAATCACCCGAAGTAGTAATCCCGTTTGCTAATAACGACCCCGCTGTCCCATTGCATTTTCCCGCATCCGTGCCACTAGTGGGAATAGTTCTCGCTTGCACAGTTGCATTTTTGATAGAACCCGTCATTTGCGCTTTTCCATTTAACGTGAGGATAGGTCTATTCAAATTTAAAAGTCGCTTGTAAAGTAGGGAGAGTTCTAAAAAGCTATCTCCTGATTTATTGCATGATAGTAATAAAATTATTAACAAAAATGGAAGAGTTCTTTTCATCGTTTTTCTCCTGACCAAGTGTTTTTCATATAGTAACGAATTGTTTACGCATTCTATGCATCTATTCAATGCTGTCAAGTGAGGAAAATTTGAACTACATAGGTTTTTTACAAAGGTTAGGTTGGGTTCAAAACCTTGCTTGTATGTGGTACATCGGGCGTTCCGCTGCTCGTTACCCATTGTTTTATCCTGTGCAGGATTTGCTTTCCTTTGTCCGACAGAGCGTCGGGCTCGCCTTCCTGAATGGATTCCTGCTGGAGTCGGTTGGTGAGCAGCAGCTTCCATTCTTTAGCTGCTTGGATTTTTCTTTTCTTTCCATCAGCAGCTATCATTTCAACTGGGGTATATATTGTACCCCAGTAGTTACTAAGTTCTGGATCGCGGCTTTTTAATTTCTTTATATATTGCTTTATATCGCTACTACCGGTTAATACCAATAATACGTCCTGAATGGAGGAATACCATTTATCTTCTCTTAAAGCAATATTTGCATTCATAAGAAATAGAGGAATTTGCTTTTCTGCATTTTTCGCAAATTCTAATTTGAATTGGAATATCTTTTTCTAAGTAAAGAAGTTTCAACCATTTAAAACTTCTTTTGTCATAATCTAATTCCTTTGGATTAGGGTATCCAATTAGATAACCACTAATTTTCCAAGGATAAGTATAATTAGCTTTTAGCCTATTATAATATCTCAAGATTTGCTTATAGTCTGGAAGTTTTAGAATCGTCTTTTTTAATTCTACAAGGATAATTTCTTTTTCTTGCTCAAAGGTAAATACTAAATCTGTTCTTGCATCTTTCGATTGAGTTTCTTGTCTTTTATAAGTATACTTAGTATTAGCCAGAAATTTTTTGTCGATTAAGTAGGGATGAGTTTCTAGAATATCTTCAATATCTGATTCATTCATACCTTCTCCATAATATAGCCTGAACGAGTGTTTTTTACAATCTCTACTAGTTTCTTTATTACATCTTCTCTTTTTTTAGGAAGTGATTTTGGTTTATATTCTTTTGGAAGCTTAGTAAAAATATCTTTATTCGCTGGATACTTATCAGTATCCGCAAATTCTTTAAATATACGTTCTTCTTCCCATGACTCAATTGGAAGGTATTTGCTTTTTATCTTCTTTGCAATAATTCCTTTCAGTTCGATAACTGGTTTTTCTAAAACTAAAAGCAACGCTAATTCTTTGTTTGAAGGATTACTATTGATTAGTTCTGTTGAAAGTAAATCGACAAAGTCTTGTTGTGTTAGAATACCCTTAGCATCTTTAAGTTCTTTTCAATTTGTTTACTTTCAATTCCAATACTCTTCAAATCTAATTTTAGTTTTTTTGTATTAAATTCAAAGTCTTTAATACTCTTTGTAATTTCTTGAATAAAGGAAGTTGATTTACGATTGCTACTTTTATCTAAAATATCTAATCCTTCTTTTATTTTTATAATATTAGTTTTTAAATTTTTAATTGCTTGTTAGTATTCCATATTATCCTCTATCCTATTTATTAACTCTTCAGTCAAATCTTGGATTTCTTTTCTAGCAACTGCATCCTTTGAAAAACACATAGGTGAATTATCTCTTACTGATTTTAAATACGCGCTTTTATTAGAAAGCTTGGTGTGAAATATATTATCATCTTTGGATTAAAGCCATAGTGAATCATATGAGGCGCAGAGAGTCTTTCTATACAATTATTTATATAGCTTTTATGAATGGTAAGCCTTGACATATATTTTGTGAATACAACACCTAAAAATTGTAGATGAATTTTTTTATATGTTTCGTGTTTAAAAGATATTTGGTGAAGGCATTTTATTAAAACCTCTAAGCCTAATTGAACAAATGGTTCAGGAGTAAAGGGAACGATAAATCCATGACTTGCAATAATCGCATTCTTTGTCTCACCACCTAAGCTGGGAGAAGTATCTATTAAAATAAAATCATAATCGTTCGTTGTTTTAATTATATCAGATAGAATAAATTCCCACATCAGCCCTTTATTCTTTTGTGCCCTATAAATTTTATTAGCTTCAATCATGTCTACTGCTCCAGGCAATAAATCTAGTGTGGGTAATATTTGTTTGCCTTTCTCTTCAAAGACTGATTTTATAATGTAATTGTCTATATTAAAAGAAGACGTTCCTTTTGTTACCCAGTCCAACATTGCAAAATAAATATTTCTTCGATTCGATTGAATGAAATCCCATCTTTCATTTAGATTCAAGCAATATCCAGTCGTATTCATTTGTGGATCCATATCTATAATTAAAACTCTTTTGTTATGAAATTTTGCAAGCGCTGCTGCTAAGTTCACTGTAATGGTAGTCTTTCCTACACCACCTTTAAAGTTTACAATTGAAATTATTTTTGCCATATGATTTAATCCTCACTTTTTTTGCTGTCTATACATTACTTCTTCCCACGCAATTTCTTTTTCTCTAAAGGCAAAAAGTTATCTTTCGTAATAATGCTTGTGCCCAATTCCTTTTCGGTTTGTTTACGTGCGTTACCCGCTACACTACCGCCACGTTTGGCTACTTTTTTATTCTTATCAAATGTATCTGGCTTTTCTTTTTTAGAAATTTCTGTAGTGACTTTTTCCCCGAGCATTGTGAAGATTAACTCTAAGTCTGTCATATGATCACGGAGATTTTGTGTCTTCTTGGTTAAACCTTTTACTTGTTTGTATTCATTGGGAGTTAAACCGAAAGTAGCCTTTGAAATTTCAGAAGTGAGAATTGCATAATCTTTCTCGGAGTGAACACCTCGCTCTTTCCATTCATCGGTAAGATTTTGACGAATGGCAATCCCTCGAAGTCGTTTATCAATCCAGTCCTTGGGATAACCTTTTTGTTCGTATAATTCTTTCATTCTTTCTTGTGCAAGCTCGGGATTTTCGATTTCTTGCACTCGTTCATAACCAACTTTTGCTAACCATTGTTTGAACGGTTCTGCTTTAGGAGAAGGAATAGATTGGATAATACGAAATAGTCCCTGTGCATTAGAGCAATCCGTTTTGTATTTTTTGCCATCGCTTGCTTCGAGTTTCAGTTGTCGACAAATTGTCGATAACTCAAGTCCATCTTCCAACTGAACTCTAATTTTCATCTTATACCAATAATCCTTGGCATCTAAGCTATCTGTCAATACTCCCACAATATCCACTACGGAAAAATACCATTCTTCGTTAAACCAAATCCGCCTGATGCTTTTGCTTTCAAAGACTATTATTTTATTTTGCATTTTCACTCTCCTCCATCCCACAACCCTTTCTCTAATATATCATCAATCTCTTCTCTTTGATAAGCAACGGCATAACGCCATTTGCCGAAGGATGCTTGGGAGTTAACAGCCTTTACCCAATCGAGAGCAGCTTTTGCTTTTTCGTCGGATTCTTCTGTTCTTTATCAGGATTCACAAGACCGATTTCAGGATTGTTTAACCTTGTCTTGTCCGCGTGAACATATTGCTCTACTTCATAATTGTGAACTAGTTTGTCTTTTGGCATGGCTTTCCTTGCTTGTGTAGCATCTAACTACTTGCTATCCTAGTCTAATACTAGGACAAAATAGAAGGTATTTCTGTAATTATTTACGTCAAGAGGGAAAATACGTTTTACTTCAAAAAACGATTGTCATCTTTAGTGAATAGGTTTTTTTAAAAGTTCGATGAGTGCTAAAAAATTTACTAAATTACAAATAACTCTTTCCTTCCATATCGACCCAACCTGTCTTGGAAAGTTCTTTAACTTTATTGCGAAGCCAAGGCTCGGCGGTGCCGATACAACGAAGGTAATCACTATCATTTTGATAGATTAAGAAGTCTAGATTTTCATTAGTGATATAAAAAATATAATCAGGAAATTCAGTTTGAAATTTAGTGAAAGATTGGTTTTCTGGAAAAATATAAATTGTGGAATCATCCCCTTTATCAAAGAAAAGATAAAATTCATTGGGTAATAGAAATTCATCTAGCCATTTCCATGCATTAGCATCGCAGACACTAAAACCACCATGTTCAGCAGCTGATTCCCATAGAGCGTAGTGGTATTTTCCATCCGTAAAAGTATCCCAGACTTTTTGACGAAAAAACACGGATTTTAAACTAGACATTTCTGTTAGTTTATACCCTGTTGTATGTAAAGCTTCATTGATGCTTTCTTTTACAAAGTTAATCATTTTGCATTCCTGAAATAAGGTACACAATCTAAAAAGATATGACCCTTTATCCTGTCTTCTTTTTTGCCAGAGGATTTATATCCAATATGAAATACATCTGAACCCTCTAATTTGTGCGGCGCATCAATGCTAACTTCTGCTCCACCAAATCCCTTCCATTCAACAACACCAGACTTTCCATTAATATCTTTCGCCCATTGCTTGGGTTGAAACTTAGAAATATCTGCTTTTGTTCTCCTGAAAGCCTCTTGCAACGCTTCCTCGAATGTTTTTCCAGAACCTCTCCAGTCTAAATCATGTTCTTGAATTGGATACCCTGTTAAACTCCCAATATCCTTTATAAAATTCTTTTGGCAAGCACATAATCTTACCTGTTTTACTTTCCAAAGTAGATCGCAATAGGCTTCTTTTTCGTATTTTTCTAATGGTATGTGTTTTTCTATCTTAGCTTGTAAGACAGCTAATTGCTCTTCTTCAGTCTGGTCTGAGTTCTTTAGCGACGCAACAACGATAAGAATAATACCAACGAGCAGGCTAACAAGGAATAGCCTTCTTCCTAAATAAGAAGGTAAGTTTTTCGTGTTATCATTCGCTTCTTTATTTTTGACAGACTTGGAATTGCGCTGGATATTTCCAAGCGATACAGCAGCAAAGATAGAAGGATGATTCCTCATATCCATCTCCAAATTGAGTGCCTTGACCAAGCTGCTTATGTTATAATAGTTTTGCCAACTATAATATCATTTTTTAGGGACTGTGAAAGCATCCCCATTTTTTTAGTTAAACATCGTATCTTTTATCGTGTCCATCGGTGGTAATCTTTAAAGAATCAGGGGAAGTCATCCCCTTTCGCAAAGGGGACTGAATCTACAAGGTTCAGCAATATCGATACAATCAGGGGAAGTCATCCCCTTTCGCAAAGGGGATTAAATCTATAGAGCTTAGCAATATCTATACAATCAGGGGATTCGAAAAAAGTTTTTAATTGCCAAAAAGCTTCACTCCTAAAACTCTATTTATATGTTTCAAGGTGTATTTACGGCGATTATCACGCCTTTTAAAGATGATAAAATTGATTATAACAGCTTTTTTCGCATTTTAGATGCGCAAATTCAGTCTGGTGTTGCAGGGGTTGTGCCCTGTGGAACGACAGGTGAGTCTCCTACTTTGGATTATGATGAGCACAGTGAATTGATTCAAAAGACAGTAGAGTATGTGAACAAGAGAATATTGGTTATTGCTGGCACAGGCTCTAATTCTACTTCCGAGGCGATTCATCTTACCGAGCGAGCTTGTAAAGATGGAGTAGACGGAGTATTGTCTGTGAATCCATATTACAATAAGCCTACTCAAGAAGGGCTTTTTTTGCACTTCAAGAAGATTGCAGAAGTATCTACAAAGCCAGTTATGCTTTATAATATTCCGGGGCGAACGGCTGTTAATCTATTGCCCGATACAATCAAAAGGCTTTCTGATATTCCAAATATCAAGTCGATTAAAGAAGCCACAGGTGATTTGGGGCAAATGGCAAAGACGATTCAAGCAGTTGGATCTAAAATGTCTGTTCTTTCGGGAGATGATAATCTTACTTTGCCCTTACTTGCTATTGGAGGTAAAGGGGTAGTATCCGTTGTATCTAATTTATTTCCAAAGACATTGTCTTCTATGGTAGCTTCATTCTTAAAAGGTGACTTGGAAGGTGCAAGAAAAATTCACTACGAACTACTTTCTGTCTTTAGCCTTGTGTTTTGCGAAACCAATCCAATTCCAGTTAAGGCAGCTATGCATTGGCTCGGTTATTCTGAGAATACTCTCCGTTTGCCAATGACTACTTTGACTGCGAGTGCACAGGCTGATGAACTAAAAAAACAAATCTTCCATTTACGGAGCTTAGGCTATGAGTAAAAAAGGTAAACTGAATGTAACATTAATTGGTTCCGGGGGTAGAATGGGAGTATCCATTACCCAGGTTTTATCCAAGAGCGCAAACTCTACATTATTCGCCGCAGTGGAGAGAGGCAATTCTCCTCTGATTGGAAAAGATGTTGGGGTAAATGCCGGTCTTGGAGAGATGGGGAAAGTATACACTGCCAATGTAGAAGACTCTATTGCGGGGGCAGATGTAATCATTGATTTCGGTGCCGCAGAGAATACAAAAAAAATATTAGAATTAGCGGTAAAGTATCAGAAACCGCTTGTCATTGGAGTTACTGGACTTGACGAAGCATTCTTACAAAGGATTCGAGAAGCTTCTGTGCAAATTCCAATCTTGCAATCCCCGAATATGTCTGTTGGAGTCAATTTGCTTTTTAAATTGGCTGAGATGACTGCACGTGTTTTGGGAGATGAGTATGATATTGAAATTCTAGACATTCATCACAGGCACAAAAAAGATTCTCCTTCTGGAACTGCTATGAAATTAAAAGAAGTTTTACTTTCTACACTTGGTCGCACTGAATCAGATGTAAGCTATGGTCGTCATGGAACTGAATATGGGGAGCGAGATGCAAAAGAGATTACCATTCATTCTATGAGAGCAGGCGAAGTAATTGGAGATCATACTGCTTACTTTTTTTCTCCAGATGAACGAATTGAGATTTCTCATAAGGCAAGGGACAGACGCACGTTTGCTGTTGGTGCAGTGAAAGCGGCGGAGTTTATCTATGAGCAAAAGATTGGCTCTTTTCATATGTTTGATGTCTTAGGAATTTAATAATTTGGATTATCTTCAGTCCTTACTTTACATTGATTATAACAACCTATCGCCAATAGCGGTTACGGTTGATATACTCATTGTAAGTTATATTTTCTTTAAAATCTACATCATGCTTCGTAAGACTCGCGGCTTACAGCTATTAATCGGTGTAGGTGTATTTTATATCATGGGACTTGTGGCTAGTTACTTTCAGTTAGAATTACTCGATTGGCTCATTGTGAATATAAAACCTGCCATCATATTTGTTGTCATTGTTTTATTGCAGCCCGAGCTTAGAAGAAATTTGGGCGAGCTTTCGAAGATTCGAATTGTTAAACTATTCTTGTTAAAACCAAATTATGAATTGGATGAAATAGTAGAAGCGGTCAAGATGATGGCTCTAGATAAAACAGGCTCGATTATTGTCATTGCAAAAGACATTAGCCTAAAAGACATCATAGAGCAATCGGTTCAACTAGATGCAGTGATTTCTTCTAGTTTACTTCTAACTATTTTCAAAAAGAATTCTGCTCTTCACGATGGTGCTGTCATCATTGAACAGAATCGTCTCGCATCGGCTTCATCGTATTTGCCGATGAGTAATAGTCTTGGAAATTCTACTCTAGGGGCAAGGCATCGTTCTGCGCTCGGACTGGCAGAAGAAACAGATGCGGTTGTTATTGTTACATCAGAAGAGACAGGAGAAATTTCTCTTTGCAAAGATGGAGAGATGCATCATCCAATCAAATCATTCGAATTAAAAAATCAATTGCAGATGCTACTCACTGATAAATATCCCAAGAAAGAAAAAGGGGTGAGCAATTGAGACTCTTTCATTTTTGGCAAGCAAAGATTGGCTCTATATTACTCGCCATTATCTTCTATATGAATTTGCAAAATGCTAAAGTGCTCGTAAAAAATATAAACGTACCCATCGAATACCCTCGATTATCCGGTAGTCTTTATTATTCTAAGAATAATGAAAAAACTTACCAGATTAAAGTAGAAGGATTTAGAGATTTAGTAAATTATCATTCTCAATTTATGAAAGTAGTTGTAGATCCAAATGAATTGACTCTTGGAGAAAATCAATACGAAGTGAAAAAGATATGGGGAACTCCTTCGAGTGGAATTAAAGTCACTATGCTCGGACCCAAGCTTAATATCGGAGTGGATTTACTAGCTTCAAAAACGATGCCCGTTGATATAGCGTTTGATGATGATTTGCCGCAGGGCTATGTCCGGTCTTCTCATTCTATAAAGCCTTCCACCATCACAGTGACAGGACCTAAAACAGTCGTTGAAAAAATGTCTAAGTTTGTTTTGCCTACCATTTCTCTTAAAGAGGCAACAGAATCTTTTACGCGCACGATACGAATTCCAGAGTTTCAAAAAGGTCTGGGGCTTGCTGGAAATATCAAAGAGTTTCAACTTCGTGTTAATATCATTCGTGATCTGTCCAACATTGGAGATCAGATCATTGTTCAGTTGCCTGTGAAATGTGAATACTTAGACCCGGCTCTCGATGTAGATTTATCAGTGGAAGAGGTTTCGATTAAATTTTCCTCGACTACAAAAGTCAATAGCATTCAAGTGATTCAAGGAATACAGGCGAGCGTTCCATGTAATTATGTTTATGATAGAAAGACAAAAAAGATTTCTCCTAATTCTCTACCCGTGTTAGCAAAAGTGCGAATTGTAAAATCACCGGATTTGAAGAACATTGAAATTTTAGGAGTGATGCCTGAAAAGATTAATCTTCAATACAAAGTAAAGCCTGGAATTTTGGAAAAAGATAAAAAGGATTCACCCACAACCTCGGATGAAGTCTTTTATCCTGAGGATTTACCGGAGGATAGAAAATGATTCTTTCCGTGGGAAATGATATTGTAGAAAATGGTAGAATTAAAGATACCTTCGATAAATTTGGGGAAAGATTTCTTGAAAAAGTTTTCTCCAAAGACGAAGTGGAATATTGTCTATCTAAAAAGAATCCAATTCCGCATTTGAGTGCTCGTTTTGCTTGCAAAGAGGCTTTTATCAAGGCAATTGAATTGGAAAATGGAAAGGCATTGGAAATGAAAGAAATCGAGTTAAGTGGAAATTTTTTTGGAAAAAAAAATCTTGCATTGCATGGAAAAGCAAGAGAATTATTCTTACAAAAGGGATATAATGAAATTTCGGTTTCCATAAGCCATACTGATGAATACGCAACTGCAGTCGTGATACTCTACTGCAAATAGAAAGGGAATGACCATATGATTACAACAGAAATGAAAGAAGTTTTAGTTCACTACAATCAGGGATTAACGCTTTATAAAGATAGAAAGTTCAAAGAAGCCTTGGACAGTTTTAAGAAAGGCTTAGATATTATACCAGATGATGGTCCATCTTTAATGTATATCAAGAGATGCAAAGAATTTTTAGAAACACCTCCGCCTGCTGATTGGGACGGAGTTTATATAATGAAAACAAAATAATCTAGAAGTAAATAATCATGATGAAAAAAAATAATTCTTTTTTAGTTACTGAGCATGGAACGATTTCCACAATTTTAGGAAGAGATACCTATTTCAATGGAATTCTAACTTTCAAAAAGCCTCTACAAATTTCTGGTGAGTTCGAAGGAGAAATTGTATCGGATGGATTTCTTGTCATTAGTGAAGGTGCAGTTATTCGTGCTAATATCAAAGCGCATACTGTAGTAGTAGCCGGTCATGTCACAGGAAATGTAATTGCTACAGAGCGTTTGGAAATGCAGGGAACAGGTAAAGTCGTCGGAAATATCAAGACCGCCAAATTGCAAATAGCCGATGGAGTAGTATTTGACGGCAACTGCGAAATGATCCAAAAGACTTGATTCATCCTTCCATCGATTAATAAAATAAAACTGATTACCACGGATGAACACAGATGAACACGGATAAAAGATTTTGGAGTATTAAAACAATCCGTATTCATCCATATTTAACTGCGGTAAAAAAAAATCCTGCTTAAATCCGAGAACTATTAATCCCTTTTCATTCATGCAAAATAAATCTGTTTTAAAAAAATTTGCTCTCATGGGTAATGCTTATTTACCGCAAAGTGCACTAAGATCACGAAGGTCTTTATTTAGTATACTAAATTCCTTCTTCGTGCTCTCTGTGCCCTTCGTGGTTAACATCTTTTTGCCTTTGTCGTTTACAAATTTGTATGCGCAGGATACTACAGAATTAATTAAACTGATAACGCCTGATTCCGAAGAAAAGAAAAAGACAGAAGCGGATACAAATAAAGAACATAGCATCACAGAAACACAAAAGAAACTAATCAGAAAAGTTTTAGACATTCTATCGGATAGAGAAGTAGATGAATACCTGCGAGCCATGGGACTTAGCACAGAAGGATCTATTTATGCAAAGAGACAAAGACTTCGCGACAGTGTAGTTTCAAAAGATGAGAAGATTAAAGAAGAGTTGTCGCTTCAACAACAAGAAGCAAATAAAAAGCAGGATTCCTTTGTAATCGAAAATGCAAGTGAAGGCGAATTACTATCTGTTGATAAAACCAAATCAGGCGTATTGATTTTACGTGGAAAAGTAAAATTAAAAATAGGGCAGGGGCATTTAATTGCTGACTCGATTTCTGTTGACTCAAAGAAAAATGAAATCTATGCAGAGGGTAATGTTGAATTCTTGGATAAATCTCTTACAGTCAAAGGAGAGAAATTTATCTATGATGTGAAGCTAGAGCGCGGTGTGGTATATGACACGAAGGCGACACTCTATCCTTCTTTCTTTGTTGGAAAAAAAATCAAGAAGATAGATGAAAATAAATATGTTTTAGACATGGGACACTTCACTGCCTGTGGAGCGGAAGTTCCTCATTATACGTTCAAAGCCAAGAGAATTGTTTTTTATAATGACAATAGCATAATAGCGACTAACCTCAAATTCCAAGTAGGCGGGACAGATCTTTTTTGGATTCCACTTTATTATAGTTCTAATTTGGGAAGTGGTTGGACAACTCAATTTGGTAAGAATCGTTCACAGGGAAGTTTCTTTCAGGGCTCTTATCAATGGTCTGATCCAACTGCCGTTCCAAGTCTATTCATGCCAGTAGGAAGAAAAGTGAAAGTAGACTTCTTTCAAATTACTGGTCAAGCAGTTGCCTTTGATTTTTGGAAAACAAGCCCCTGGTTAAATTACAATCTAGAAACAGGATATGCAAATTATAAATACAATCGTTTCGTTGATACCTATGAAAGTAGATATGGAGTTCCCAAAGACCCTATCGGAGATGTGAGTAATGTAGTTACATCCAACCAAGTGGATAAGGGAGATTTATGCGCTTATAACCATGATCCAAATTCTAAATTGCCCTGTCTTGCGACTGCATCCGATGTATTAAAATCAAATAATGGTTGGAGTAATCCAGTTCGAAATTTCGGAACCTTGCAACAGGATTGGAGTAAAATCAACTTAAACGCAAATGCGCGTAACAACAATATTGCGGGAGATGGAACTCGTAACTTACAAGTGCGATTTGAAAATTATAGCAATCCAAGATATGATTTTGAATTTGGATACCGTTATGAGCCATCGAATACTCTACAATCTCTCTACACTAGACGTCAGCAGAGAAATCCTTTTATCCGTCAGAACACTGTTTGGTCACTCGATTATACTCAGACACATGGAGACTTAAGTGTAAATATTTCAGCAAGACGTAATTATTCTTTTCTGCCAATTAAGCCACAAGAATATGAAGGATTTTTTCCTCTATATGAAGAGTTGCCGCGAACAAGCATTCGTAACTCTTCTCAAGTTGGAACTATTCCCTATTTCTTTGCTCCTGTGTATTGGGATATCAATATTAATAACGTAGTAAAGCGTTTTTATTCAAGTCCAGCTAGAAATTCTCAGTCGATTGCAACGGGGGTTATTCCAAATTTGCCCGGTGGAGCTTATCCATATGGAGATGCGAAATCAGCAGTCGCAAGAACAGAGATTGAAACAGTTGTCGAGTCTGGTATGAAAACCAATTTGAATTTTGGTGGCTATTTGACATTTTCCCCATCTGCCTATTATGGCTTTCAAAAATACACGCTCGATATTCCGGGTGGTGTTCAGCAATCTGATCTTTCTCGTGAGAGAGAGTTGCGTAGAAATTCCTATATCTATACAAGACAGAATCACCGTTTGAGTTACGGTGTGCCTGCACTTCTCTTTTCCTCTACATTTCGTTGGACAGATGGAAGTCGTTCTGAGTTAACCGAACAGACTCTAATGAGAGGACGCGATAGAGTAAAAGAATTAGAATTTGCTCTAGAGAGTAACGCATTTGAAAATCTAGAATTCTCCGTAAAAACAATTCGCGACTTACGAGAATTTGCCCGTGAATACAATCCACAGCCGACTAATCAACAGAGATGGTATTTTACTGTTGCTAGAGCGGCAGTATTCTTTGATTTCATTGATGGATTTGGAAAGAAAAAAGATACGCTTCTAGAAAAGAGAAGAAGTTTTTACACAGGCATTTTTATAAATAATGATTATGTATATCATACAGCTCAGCACAGTCCTTTGTATAACAATGCTACTCTCTCTTATAAGATGGGCGGGTTCTCACTTCCATTTATTCGCAATATTAAAAACTTTGAAGTCGGTGGAACCTGGTTTCATGTTTTTAAAAATAGTCAGTTAGAACAATTTGGAGTATACGCCGGACAATACAACCAGGCAGGTAGATACAATAATACACGAAGTTCCTTTTTAGATTCGTATCGTTTTTACATTCAAACAGATTTACAAGTCAGCAGAAATTTTGGATTGGAATTAGAGCTTGATTCCCGTGTCACTCAGCCCTGGAGATTTACAGATGAAATTGGACAGAATGCAATCTTTAGAAATGGAACTGACCAGGCTACGATTGATAATTCTTACCAGCAATACACAAGTCCAAATACTTCGTTTCAGCAAACAACCATCCAGAGAGATTTGGCAAATGGACTTGGTTTAAATGGAGCACAGGCGAGACAGTCAACAGCATTTAACGTGAACCGCTTTATCTTTGTTGGAAAATACAATATTCATAATTTCGAGTATCGTCTTGGCTACTCGATGGACTTACGTGCAATTCCGGGTGGAACGTCTTTAGATAGTCTAGTTACTTTCTATGATCAGTCAGTATTCTTTTCTATCAACCTACTCAATGTTAACCTCGGACCGGATGAGCCGGCTGCTGCTCAATCAAGAGCAAGAATTTACAGATTCAGAAAACGTCCATTGGACAAAGGAATTGGTGGATATTCTGGTGTAACCGCGGAGGGACCTTAATGTTAAAAGAAAGAAATCAAACATTCAAATTAATGTTTATCGGATTAGATTTAGCCATTTCTTTTTTGGGATTCTGGGCTGCTTTTCTACTTCGCTATTTTTTAGATACTAACTTCTATTTTAATACTACGAACTATGTGATACTATCTATTGTTCTATCGGTTACGCAGGTGTTGGCGTTCATATCCATTGACCTATACCATCCAAGACGCGGACTTTCTTTTTTTGATGAATTAGTTGTAATTGCAACGGGTGTTGTGTTAAACTTACTATTTATTCTTTCTCTTCTCTTTTTCTTTAGAGGAGAGATTAGAGGAGAAAGTTTTTCTCGTCTTTTTATCGGATACTATGTTGTAACGAGTATTGTGCTCACGGCGATTATTCATTATGTATTTAGAATTTTCTTGATGAGACTTAGAGAAAGAGGATACAATCTCAGAAATGTAATCATCATAGGAACAGGTAAGACCGCCGAACGAATAACAGATGTTATCCAGAACCATAAAATTTACGGTTATAATATTGTAGGATATATCAAAAGCATTGCCCGCACAAAATCTAAAGAGGATTTTCCAATCCTTGGGAATCTAAAAGACATTGAAAAAATACTTTCCGGGCAAAGACCGGATATCCTCATTTACGCAAAAGAATTTGCTGATGGAGAGAACTTACGCGAGATCATTGATATTTGTGATCACGAAAACATTGAGCTAAAAATCATTCCTGAATTCATTGAGTTTATCGCTGCCAAGGGACGAGTAGAGGGAATGGATGGAGTTCCGATTATTTCGATTCGCGATATTCCAATTCGAATGGGATACAATCGATTTATCAAACGTTCTTTTGATTTTCTATTTGCTCTTATATTTATTTTAGTGTTCTCGCCTGTTTATATTTTAATTGCTTTTTTGGTTAAGGTTACTTCGGAAGGAGATATATTCATTCGTCAGGAAAGAGTTGGACTTGATAATAAGAGTTTTCCCATGTTAAAGTTTCGCACGATGTATACACAGGCGAAGGCAGATTCAGATACTATCTGGACTAAAAAAAATGATCCTAGAGTCACACCTGTAGGTGGCGTATTACGCAAATTATCCTTAGATGAGATTCCTCAATTTTTTAATGTGTTAATGGGAAGTATGTCTGTTGTAGGACCTAGACCGGAAAGACCATTCTTTGTAGAAAAGTTTAAGAATGAACATAGACAATATATGAGACGTCATGCGGTAAAGGCTGGTATAACTGGCTGGGCGCAAGTGAACGGACTCAGAGGAGACACCTCGATCGAAAAACGAATCGAGGCGGATATTTACTATATCGAAAACTGGTCAATCTTCTTTGACTTAAAGATAATCCTGCTTACCCCCTTAACCGGACTAATTAACAAGAATGCTTATTAACTAATCTCTTGCGCTTGCACAACGGCGAGTGTAGCTAGATTAACAATTTCTCTTACGGAACAATCAAGAGGCAATACGTGCATTGGTTTTTTAGTTCCGAGTAAAATAGGTCCCATGATTTCTGCACCACCCAATTCAAAGAGAAGTTTATAAGCCATATTTCCAGAAGATAGATTTGGAAATATCAATGTGTTTACATTGTGATCTGCCAGAGTGGAAAATGGAAATTGCTTCTTTAGGATTTCTGGGTTGGTAGCAAAGTTTGCCTGGATTTCGCCGTCTACACTTAGTTCAGGATGATTCTTATGCAAGAAGGCAACGGCATCTCTTACTTTCACTGGCTCTTCTCCAATATTGGATCCAAAATTAGAATAAGAAAGCATTGCAATTCTAGGAACAATGCCAAAGCGTTTAATCGCACGAGCGGCTAATAGCGTTATATCTATTAAGTCTTCTGTGCTCGGATTTACGTTGACAGTCGTGTCTGCAAAAAAGAAAGTTCCTTTGCGGGTATTGATGATATACATTCCCGCTGCAATTCTTGTGTCATCTTCTAGACCAATGATTTGCAATGCTGATTGAATTGGACTTGCATAATTTCTTGTGATACCGGAAAGAATTGCATCAGCCATTCCGAATTCTACTAACATTGCGCCGAAGTGATGACGATTGCGCATTTTCTGCTTTGCTTCGTATAGCGTGATTCCGCGACGTTTTCTCTTCTCTGCAAAGGATTCAGCGAATTGAAGCGAAAGCTGTTTCATCTCTTCGCTAGTAGGATTTATGATTTGAATGTCTAGTAAATCTAATCCATATTCTTTAGCGAGGTTACTAATGATTACCTTGTCGCCTAATAGAATAGGAATTGCAACCCCGTATTCTTTCAACACTAGAGCTGATTTTAATATTTTATAATTGTCTGCTTCTGCGAATACCACACGCTTTGGATTTCGTTTTGCTTTTTCAGTGAAGGTTCGAATTAGCTTGTTGTCCTGTCCTGTGAGGGTAATCAGACTTTGCTTGTATTCTTCCCAATCTGTGATTTCTTTTTTTGCGACACCTGATTCCATTGCAGCCTTTGCAACAGCGGGAGATACAATATAGATCAAGCGCGGATCTATCGGTTTTGGAATGATATAGTCTTTTCCGAAGTAGAGTTTGCGGGAGTTGTAAGCCAGATTGACTGAATCAGGAACAGGCTCTTTTGCTAGGGCAGCAATTGCATAGACTGCGGCTAATTTCATTTCTTCGTTAATCTTAGTTGCGCGCACATCAAGAGCACCACGAAATATATAAGGAAATCCTAATACGTTGTTTACCTGATTGGGATGATCACTTCTTCCTGTTGCAATGATTATATCATCTCTAGAGGCAACTGCTTCATCGTAAGAAATTTCAGGGTCTGGATTAGCGAGTGCTAATACAATTGGTTGTGCCGCCATGCTTTTTACCATTTCAGGTGTAACTACATTTCCTTTTGATAAGCCTACAAATACATCGGCTCCTACCATTGCTTCTGCTAAAGTCTTTGCTGATGTTTCTACGGCGAAGAATTTCTTTTGTTCGTCTAGATCGGTTCGGTCGGTTCTAATTGTTCCTTTGCTGTCTAGCATTAAGATGTTTTCTTTTTTGACACCAACGGATACATACAATTTGGCGCAGGAAATGGCTGCTGCTCCGGCACCGTTCATAACTAATTTGATTTTAGATAGATCTTTTTTGGAAATTTCACAGGCATTTAAAAGAGCAGCGGAGGAGATAATCGCTGTTCCATGCTGATCGTCGTGCATGAGAGGAATATCCAATTCTTTCTTTAAGCGAGTTTCGATTTCAAAACATTCGGGAGCCTTAATGTCTTCTAGATTGATTCCACCGAATGTTGGAGCAATTGTTTTAACTGTTTGAATAAATACTTCTACATCTTTTGTATCGAGTTCAATATCGAATACATCAATGCCTGCATAGATTTTAAAAAGCATTCCTTTTCCTTCCATAACAGGTTTACCGGCTAACGGTCCTATATCCCCTAAGCCCAGGACAGCAGTTCCATTAGAGATAACAGCGACTAGGTTTCCTTTCGCGGTATATTTATATACATCTTCTGGATTTTTAGCAATTTCTAAACAGGGTTCTGCTACACCGGGAGAGTAGGCGAGTGAAAGGTCTCGTTGTGTGCTGTAGGCTTTTGTGGGGATAACTTCGATTTTACCCGGCTTACCGGTGGAGTGGTATTCTAAAGCTTCTTGTTTATTTATTTTGGCTGGATGAATTGGTTTGCTCATGCTTGTCCTCAATCTCATGTAAAAAAAAGATATGAAAATAGAATTGTATAGAAAGGAAAAGCTGCAAGTATAAAAAAATGCTTTGTAAGACGAAATGAGGAAAAAAGATAACGCTTTGGCTCTCAAAGTCATTTAATAACTCACCCTGCTTGGTGAGTTATTCATATACTCCTTAATTGGTTGTATTGTTCCGTATAAGGAATAGGTTTTGTTGTTATAAATTTTTTAGGAAGAAATCGACTGATCTTTTCTCTGCTTCCTCTTTATGTGTATTCCAGATAAATTCGTGTTTGTCGCAGTTAGGAATCCATTTTTCTTTTGGCTCTCTAGCTTCTGCAAATAGACGAGCAGCATGGTTTGAATCTACATAATGATCTTTATCACAATGAAAAATCGAAATTGGACGGGGAGAAATATTTCCTATTTTTTCGATGGGTCTAACTGTTTCGAGTTTCATGTTCCCGCGTAGATTGATTATTTGTAAGACGATTGGAATGAGCGGATAATAAGGAATGCCGAAGTCTCTTTTTGCGGCTTCGGAAGTTACATCGAGTGCGGATGCATAGCCGCTACTAAATAAGCCGGCTTTTATTCTTGTATCTGCTTCCATCGCAATAATGCTAGTAGCCGCTCCCATAGAAAATCCAAAGACTCCGACAGATTCTAATTTCTTTTCTTTCAGAAGAAAATCAACAGCAGCCTTTACATCTTTCACTTCATGGTATCCCATACTAGCATACTCATTTGCATTTCGTCTAAGGCTTAAAGCAAGTAAATTAAAACCTGCATTGTGAAGAGTAGTAGAAAAACGCAAACCTTCATTACGCGAACCACCATGTCCATGAACAAGAATAATTCCTTTCTTTGAATTTGCTGCTGGCATATACCAACTTTCAAGAGAAATTCCATCTGCATTTATTACAGAGACTGTTTCATATTCTAGACCAATTTCTTTTGGTGTATCACAAAATACATGGTGCTCTTTTGAGCAATTGGTTTTAGGCAAAAGAATGAGCGAAGAAAAAAACCAGGGGATGTAGGAAAGAATGATTAATAGGATTGCAAATAAGCTTAAGCGAAGGTTTCTTTTTGTGAGCATAGTGCAATCTATGTTGGATTTGATTTCTTTTGTAAACTTATTTTTTAAGAACCGAGGATTGTATAAAAGTAAAACTTGTTTCTCACAGACGCAGAGTTCATTGAGAGTATTGATTTATTGGCTCTTTTCTCAGTGTTCTTTGTGCTCTCTGTGAGGAAATCATACTTTGAAGTAATCTGGAATGAAAATTAATTAAACATCGAATTATTTAACTTGTATTATAAAGCAAGCTTAATTAAGTGTAAAATTAATTATTACATTTAAGGAGAACTGATGAGTTCTAAATTATTTTCCAAAACCAAATTAGGTACCCTAGAATTAAAAAATGCCATTGCTATGGCTCCAATGACTCGCTGTCGTGCGATTGGTAATATTCCAAATGATTTAATGGCTAAATACTATGAGCAAAGAGCAGGGGCTGGTCTTATTATTACCGAAGGAACTTCTCCTTCCCCGAATGGATTGGGCTATGCTAGAATTCCCGGACTATTCTCAGATGCACAGGTAGAAGGTTGGAAGAAGGTTACTTCTGCAGTTCATGCAAAAGGAAGTAAGATTTTCGTTCAATTCATGCATGTAGGAAGAATTGGACATCCTAATAATTTACCGGCTGGGGCAGAATTGGTTGGAGCATCTGCTATTAAGGCAAAAGGGCAAATGTGGACTGACAATGCAGGAATGCAAGAACATCCAGTTCCACGCGAAATGAATAAATCAGACTTAGATAAAACCAAGCAAGAATTTGTTCATGCATCAGAAAATGCAATCAAAGCAGGATTTGATGGAGTTGAGCTTCATGCGGCTAATGGATATTTGCTAGAGCAGTTTTTAAATCCGGGCTCTAATCAAAGAACAGATGAATACGGTGGAAGTTTTGAAAACAGATGCCGTTTTGTGATCGAAGTCGCAAAAGCTGTAGCTGAAAAAATTGGCAAAGAAAAAACAGGGATTCGTCTTTCTCCTTATGGAGCTTTTAATGATGTAGGTCCATTTCCTGGAACAGAAGAGGAATATGCGTATTTGGCGACAGAGTTAAACAAGATAGGTCTTGTTTATATTCATTTAGTTGATCATTCTTCTATGGGTGCTCCTAAAGTAGAGCCTTCTACTGTTCAAAAGATTCGTGAGAATTTCAAGAATACAATTATCCTAAGCGGTGGGTATGATCGCAAAAGAGCGGAAGCAGATTTAGATGCAAATGCAGGAAGTGTAATTGCATTCGGAAAAGCATTTCTTGCTAATCCTGATTTAGTAGAGAGATTAGAAAAAAATGCAGCATTAGCAAGTCCAGATATGTCTACTTTCTATTCTGCTGATGAAAAGGGTTATACCGATTATCCAGTGCTTGGTTAGTTCGAACGATTTTAATGTAAAAAATATTCTTTTCTGTCGGGAGTCTCAATAAGTTGAGATTTCCGACAAAAGATATCGGAAATGACATCTTAACGCACTGTAAAATGATGAAACCTCTTACTTCAAACTCACGTTAGATAATTTTAGTAGGAAAAATTCTTACCTTGCATTTTTGGAAGGTGAATGTAAAAAGAATTTAGAGTCTTTGTTGAATAACATATCTAGAACCTGCCTGTCTGAGCCAGTAATGATTTGTTCTTTTTGCAAAAACTCTAATACATCACTTCTATGTCCACCGTCTAGATTTTTGAGTTGTGAATAAAACCATTGGAGTGGAAATACAGATGATTTTACTTTATTGTAATCTTCCAATGTTTCACTGAATTTTTTTAAACTAGAAAGTTTCAATTCTGCGATTGCTTCAAATTCTTGTAGAACTTCTAATATTCCAGTCGTATCATCACTTAATAAATCAAGTAACCTAAAATATAAAACAGGATTGATTTGAGCTAAAATAAAAATATCATCTTCAAGTGCTATGTAGAGTCTCTTTTCGATTTCTTTACTTAAGAGAATGCTATTCGTCAACTGCTCCGAATAATTTGGGGAAAGAATTAATAAGAATAGAGAAGCAAGTTTGAATTCATCTTTAGCGATTAAGAATCGAATCATGAATAGTCTTTTTTCTTCCGATATATGCTTCCAAAATTCATTTATTTTAAAATCAAAAAAACTTTTTACTTCAATGGAGTTTTTTTTGTTTAAGTAGCTTTGATAATTCTCTCGGAGGATTGCAAATAAAACATCTTCCTTGAATTTTTCTAATCTATGAGCTGCTTTGATTGGCTCGGTTATTTGAATAAAGTATTTTAAGCAGGTAATGAGTTTTTCATTGCCCATCATTTTTTTTGACAAAAAAGAAGCAGATGCATGTTCATATGCACTATACGCAACAGAAAGACTTAAGTCCCCTTCGTAGAAAGAAAGAATTTTTTCGTCGGCTACACATAATTTGTCTCTTGTGCAGTCTATGCATTTTTCAAAACGAGTTTCACATTTCTTTTTGTGAGTCCGCGTTTCTAATTTAGTCACTTGACTTTCTTTCTCAATTACTGTGTTAATTTCCGAGAAATGCATTTCTAACTCTCCCTACTTATTAATAATCTACGATTCAAAACTAAATTAGTCATCCTTTTTTTTTATTATGATTACAATTCAAAAAAAAATATAAGTATGAAGAAAATAAGATTGCCATGGAGGCATAGAGACATGGAGATTATTTTTACCTACTAATCGCAGGTAGACCTATGTTAGTCGCTCAAATATATGAAGATAAGAGAAATATTTTATAGTGATTGGAATGCTATTATGCGAATTCAGGAGGATTCTTATTTTGCAATAGAGCCAGAGCCAGTTTCTGTCTTACAAAGTAAATGGATTTTCTCGAAAGAGACTTGCTTTGTTTTGGAAGAGGATTCTGAGATTCTGGGGTATTGTCTAGCTCATCCATGGGAGGATAATGACGCTCCGCCGCTTTATAGCGAATCACTTACAGGCTCTCATTTTACCTGTATTTTTATTCACGATCTTGCTGTTACACCACGAGCGCGTAATCGTGGAATAGGTCTTATGGGATTTCATTATCTGAAAGAATACGCTATAAAAAATAAGTTTCATTTTCTTAGTTTAGTTGCGATACAAGGAGCAGAAAATTTCTGGCATAAACTTGGCTTTCAACCGGCTAATATTGATAAGTCTTTAGTTAGCTATGGGGAGACTTCTGTTTATATGAAATTAGTTCTCCCTGCCTAAGATATTTAAGAGTAATATAATTCATTTGACGATAGCGGCTTAATGGAGTTTGCTTGTTATTTGAAGGAGTAAATAACGTATTACTTTGAAATTTTTATCCATTCTAATCATTTTACTTTTTCCGATTCTCCATTGTAATGTAAATTCTAAGGAAAATATTCCAGTGGCTAAGAATGGAATTTTGGATTTAAGAAATTGGAATCTAAAAACGCAGGGTGTTCTTGCTTTAAATGGGGAGTGGGAATTTTATCCAAATGAGTTCATTTTACCAAATCAATTTTCCGAAAAGAGAAAACCGAGTTATTTGCAAGTCCCATCGAATTGGAATACATTTGTTCTAAATGAAAAAGAAATGGGAAGTAAAGGTTTTGCTACTTATCGGCTAACGGTATTATTCTCCCTGGAACAACGAGATATTGCATTTAGGGTTCCTGAAATTTATACAGCCTATCAGATTTTTGGGAATAATGAATTAATTTCTAAGAAAGGCAATATCAGTGATATGGAAGAAGGAGCCATTGCTGAATTTGATCCAGAAATCAGTCTACAGCCACAAAACGGATTTACCAAATTAGAAATCGTAATTCTTGTTTCCAACTACCATCATCGAAGAGGAGGAATTGTAAAAGAAATTCAAATTGGAACTATATTGGATTTGATGAAGAAAAGAGAAGTTTCAATTGCAGAAGATTTATTTCTAGCAGGAAGCATTATTATCATTGGGATTTATCATTTCGGATTGTTCTATCTTAGAAGAAAAGAAAAATCCTATTTTTACTTTGCAATTCTTTGTATTTTAGTTTCGATTCAGACTTTAATTTCTGGTGAGAGATATTTCATGCGGCTATTCATGAATACTCCCTGGGAAGTAATGTATACATTGGATTATTTGAGCACCTATCCGAGTCTTATTTTTTTTGCGATGTTTATTAGGGAATTATTCAAAGAAGACTTTTCTATTTATATATTAAGGTTTGTTCAGGTCATTTTTGGATTAGCTTGCTTGCCTGTGATTTTTGGTGAGTCTATTTTGTATTCTACTCTTAATCCTTATTTCGAAATACTAATCGTTATTAGTTTCTTCTTTTTTTTGGGATCACTCTTTCGGGCTACCTTTTACAAACGAGAAGGGGCATACTTGATATTATTTGCAACGATTGGCGTCTTTGCAGCAGTCATCAATGATATATTGTTTGGACGAAATATTATTTCTACTATGATACTAGTTCCTTATTCCATTTTCTTTCTTTTCTTTGCCCAATCTTTTTTATTATCAATACGATACTCTAAAGCATTTTTCAAAGTAGAATCTCTATCAAACGAATTAGAAAAATCAAATCGTTCCCTCGAAGAAAAGTATTAACCAGAACGTCTGAATTATCAGATAAAAATCTAGAATTAAAAAAAGCAAAGATAGAAGCGGAAAAAGCCTATAAAATAAAATCAGAATTTCTAGCGAACATGAGCCATGAAATAAGAACTCCTATGAATGGAGTGATTGGCATGGCAAATATTTTATCGAATACAGAATTGAATGAAACACAAAAAGAATATTTGAATACGATAAGCATTTGCGGGGAGACAATCTTAACTATTATAAATGATATATTAGATTTATCTAAAATAGAATTTGACCAGCTTGTATTAGAAAACAATCCATTCTCCATAGAAGAATGTATAAAGGAATCAATCCATATTGTAGCTCCTAAATTAACCTCTCAGGTGAAGCTGTCTTATCAATTTATGACAGACTCAGTGCCTATCGTAAAGGGAGATATAACTCGATTGAGGCAGATTTTTTTAAATCTTTTGGGAAATTCTGTTAAATTTACGAAAGAAGGATTTATACTAATCCGATGCACTGTTAAAAATGAAACAAAAGATAAAATCGAAATACTATTCGAGGTAGAAGATTCCGGGATTGGTGTATCTCAGGATAAGCAAGATTTGATTTTCGAATCCTTTACACAATCTGATTCTTCCATCACTCGCAAATTTGGGGGAACAGGTCTGGGATTAACGATTACAAAAAGATTAATTACAAAAATGGGTGGATCTATTGGAGTAAGAAGTGAAGAAAATAAAGGAAGTAATTTCTATTTTACAATTTCTTTTGATAAATCGCTCGAAGTAAAAGTAAATAAAAAAGAGGAATTAGTAAAATCGGATGAGACATTGGGGATTCTTTATCCTTTTAAAATTTTGCTCGTAGAAGATATTCAAGTAAATCAAAAAGTCGCGTCTAAGTTTTTATCCCGTCTTGGCTATACCGTAAGTATTGCTAACAACGGCAAAGAAGCATTAGCCTTTGTTTTGTCGAATCCGGTGGATTTAATCTTTATGGATATTGGAATGCCTGAAATGGATGGAATGGAAGCTACCAGAGAAATTCGTCTCATAGAATCGAAAAAGCATATAATCATTGCGATGACTGCAAACGTTGATATGGAAGACAGAAATAAATATTTATCAGATGGGATGGATGATTTTATTAGTAAGCCAATCTATTTTGACGAACTAGCAAAAAAAATCAGAGATTGGGGAGAGATTTTTTTTGCTAAATAGTCGATTATCTTAAATTGCTTAAGTCTCTGTATGCTTTGATGACACCATCGATCATAGTCTTAGTGAAAGTGAGAGATATACGAGCTTTTTCTGCTGCAATCATTACCTGGTGCGAGTCAACACTGTTTGGATCAAATACAATTTTTTGAGTGAGTGTATCTGCTTCTACTTGTTGGTCGTTGACTTTCTCGAAAGATTTTTGCAATACTTCTGCAAAGCTTTCGGCTACATCGTCAGGTGAATGGGTCTTAGCCGCTTCTCCATAATGACGTGTATCGGATGTGCTAATAGAAATCTTATCACCCTTAGGTGAAATAGGAAAGGGACTTCCTGAATTATACGTTGAACCAATATTAGAAATATTAAAACTACTCATTATTACAAATCCTTATTATTACTAAAATTTAAAATCTTTCCAACTCTGTGTCTCAGTGCCTCTGTGGCAAATCTTCAATTATGCTCTACCAATTTCTAACGACTTGTTAAACATTGCTTTGCTGCCGTTGATCATTTGCACATTTGCCTCATACGAACGAGACGCAGAAATCATATCTGTCATTTCTGTTACCATGTTTACATTCGGAAATTCTACATAGCCTTTTTTTTGTCCTACTTTGATTGCATCTGGATGAGTTGGATCATAGACAAGACGAAGAGGGGTCATGTCTTTTTCGATTTTCATGACCTTAACACCTTGTCCTTCGCCGGGAGAAATTCCAAAAGGATAAACAGGACTTTTCCACTGAGTGCGAAGATTCATTGGAGTCATTACAACTCTGTCTCTTCTATAAGGACCGTCGCCATTTGTATTACGTGTAGTAGTTGAGTTTGCGATGTTGTTAGAGATTACATCCATTCTGAGTCTTTGAGCTGAAAGACCGGTTGATGAAATATTAATTGAGGTAAATAAACCCATTTTCTAATGCTCTCCTTTCTTACGCTGATCTAATTACGATATTTAACATGCGGAAATTCTGATTGAGTCGCTCGACCATCATGGTATAAGCCATTTGGTTATGAGAAACTTCTGTCATTTCTTTTTCTACATCTACGTTGTTTCCATCGGCTCTCATGGTTGTGAGATAATCTACATTAGCCTTCGATTGAACATCTTTATAATTGAGTGGTTTGAAAAACTCAAAGTGTTTTTCATGTGAAATTTGTGTAGGCACAGCACTCTTTTTTTGAAAGTCTTCGGATTCTAAAGCACGTTTTAAATTTGATTCGAAGCTCACTTCACTTCTTTTGAAATGAGGAACATCTACGTTTGCAATATTGTCCGCCAAAACCTTTCTCTTGTAAGTGGCGTTGTTTAAGCCTCTTTCGAGTAGGTCTTGTGTTTTCATAAAATAAGTGTTTGTGAACATATTTCAATCTCCTAAACAGATTTCTCGGTTTACTATACGTTACTCATCGGCAGGATTTGAATTTTGCATGAATGAAAATTATGTCGTATTGATAAAAAAATGCAATTTTGTGATAGTTTAGTTACCACAGAGGCACGAAGACACTGAGGTATTCGTGGGGGATTGGTTAGACGCAAGAGAAGCCTATTTCTCACAGAGAGCACGGAGTTCACAGAGAGGTAAGCAAAGTTCAAAACTGTCAATTTAGGAAGAGAAGGGTAGGATAGGCATCCCTGCCTGTCCATTGAATAGGCAAAGGCTAGTGCAGGTGTATTGCCGGAACGAATAGATGAAGTGATCCGTTCTGCCTTTGCCTTGCTAGAAGTCTTTTCGTTCCAGGTTAAAAATGCAATGTCACCCATTGTGCCGACAATGTTTTCTAAAATTTTTCGTATTAATTTTCTCATATATATAATTTCCTTAATTCGCACTACCTCACCCCAATTTTATAGAAGTTGAATTGTCTGTCTGTAATGACCTCTCCCTACAATCGGAGTTTTACAGAGAGTGGCTAATAGCTGTAACTCCCATTTTTAGAAACTCAGATAGTGAAATTAAAATAATCTTCGTATGCGGCTAATCGAAAATCAACTCAAATTATTTTTTATCAAATATTTTTTTCCAATAGTTACACAGTTCAGCATTTTTGTGGCTCTAATGCGTAATTAGGGTATAATTGCTTTGTCACCTCGAATGCTAAGGCGTTGGGAGAGGCTAATGCTATGTATACGCTTTGTATAAGCTGCGTATAAGATAACGTTTTATCAAACATAGGGTAGCGATAGGTTCAAAGCTATACTCAATATAGGTTCTCTATGCCCCCTTAACCCATATTTGAAGTATTAGGGAACCCATTGCTACCCTATGTTATGTGCATCGTCTTCTTATACGATGGTAAAAGGAAGCTACTACCTCACCCTGACTCTCTAGAAGTTTGTATAGTAAACATTCTGCTAAGAAATATTTGGAAGTTTAACAATTCTTTTATTAAATAAGTTATTGTAGAATATATGGCTTTGAAAAGACAACAGGGAACGATTGGATGCTTCTTGATTAATGTCTTATCTAATTACACTGCATAGTCCTTGCAGGCTATGCAGGAAGGTATTTCGCTCCGTTGGAGCTTTCAATATTCAGATTATTGAAAATCCATTACTTAACTTCCGGTTCTTTTTTATCCTCTTCTTTCTTTTGTTCCGGCTCTTTTACAGCGGCTACCATTTGAGTAACCGCTTGTGAACCAATATAGCCAGCTTGGCTTATTTACAAAATTCGCAAGTATCATTCCAGCGTAGCTTACGTCTATTCTCGCCACACCGACAGACTATCTACTGAATGCTGCTTCAAAAGGGAAATTATCGTTGACATGTTTAGATATTTCAGTAATAAAAAGCATTGGTAGTATGAATTGAAAGTATTGAATATTTACATGGATGCTTGTTGTATTAATCGACCCTTTGATGATTAGAGAGATGGAAGAGTTAGATTAGAATCTGAATCGTTCTTGATTTTATTAGAAGAAATTGAAAAAGGAAATTTGCATTGGTTAGGTAGTGTAATCTTAGATTTTGAAATAGAGCAAACTCCGGATAAAATAAAGCAAAAGAAGTCAAAGAATTATTTGCTTTCTGTAAATAAGAAAATTAACATGAATCTAGAGATAAAAAATAGAGCCGATGAATTACAGTCTTTAGGATTTAAAACTTTTGACGCTCTCCATATAAGTTGCGCTGAATACGGAAAATCTGATGCATTCTTGACTACTGATGACAAACTCCTTAAACTTGCCGTCAGAAATCAGGAGACTTTAAGAGTTAAAGTATTTAATATTACTAGTTGGACACAGGAGTATTTAAAATGAAAACCAAGAAAAAGACAAACCAGGAAATCTTAATGTTTGGGTATGAACTTTTATATAAAAATTTAGGTCCAGTGGATTATACCAGATTTCTTCAGCAATTAGAAACGGGTTACGGAGATTATACCAAACAAAGAGACCAGTGGCTTGGAAAGCATTCAATTGATTCTGTTTATTCCGCGTTATCTTTACAGAAGAAAAGGAAAGTTGCTGTTTGAGATCATTCTATGAAAACAAAAATTCGCTCACACAACATCGCTTTCTTTAATTACACTGCATAGTCCTTGCAGGCTATGCAGGAATGTATTTCGCTCCGTTGGAGCTTTCAATATTCAGATTATTGAAAATCCATTACTTAACCTCCGGTTCTTTTTTGTCATCTTCTTTCCTTTGTTCTGGTTCTTTTCCTGCGGCTACCATTTGAGTAACCGCTTGTGATCCAATGTAGCCTGCTTGGCTTGTGCCGAGTAAAGTATGTAGAGGTTCAGGAATAGAGGGAAGACCATGTAAAGGATTTGTCTTTGCGGATAATGGTTGTTTTCTTTCTCTTATCCACATAATTCGCAAGAATCATTCCTCCGTAGCTTACTCCAAGTAATCCGACTAAGGATAAATTAAATTCTGGTAAATTAGGATTGTGCAAAATAATACCCTGACAAATCGCTATATAGAAATAACTTCCCATAAGCACAATCGTCCATGCAAAGGATTGAAAATTAACTAACGAGTAAGAATTTGTTTCTGGATCGATTAGTATATCAGGAAGAAAGTTTATCTTTTTACTTAGTAGAGATAGAATACCTAAAAAGAGAATTGTTACAACAAAGCTTGCAATCTGTGACTCGTTGGAATGTCTTGAAATATTATTTGGTGTTCAGCATCCGACTTTGCTTAAATTTCCGAATACGCCTGACTTTGATATTTCAGCGATTGGGAAGAAGTGATAAAAAAATTCATGGTTGAATCTTCTTGACAAAAAATCTTTAGAATATATGCTCATAATGATTATGAATACTATTGAACTAAAACAAACTTTAAATCATCTAAGTGAAGAAGAAAAAATAGAAGCTATTTCATATTTAAGTAATTCATTTTCCCAATTCTGGATAGGAATTGAAAAAAATCCAATTGTATGCAATGGAACTGCCTGTATTATCAGGACAAGAATCCCTGTTTGGTCTTTGGTTTCTTATAAATTAAAAGGTTGGGATGATAAAAAAATTCTAATAAACTTTCCAACGTTAAGGGCTTCTGACATTTCTAACGCATGGCTATATTATAAATTAAATCAAACAGAAATTGATAATGCAATTTTAGAGAATGAGGAATTTTAAGGTTCGTGATTTGGTATGAATCCATATCGTTTTTTATCGTTCTTTTATCAGTGTTAATCGGTGATAATCAGTTTCTTATTATTTGTGGGTAACGTTATGGCTGGGAAGCGGTATAGAAAAGAATCCCCCACGGGAGTGGAATAAGAAAGAAAATCCCACTCTGGAAAGAGAAGAGAAATGGGATCTCAAAAGTGAAACTTTTGAAAACATAGTGGATAAAAAGGTGCAACTTTATAAAAATGAGATCTCCCAACGACACCGCGTTAGGGATCAACTGGATGAATAGGGATAGCTCTATCATCCCTATTCAGGAAGGCGAGCCCGACGCTCTAGTCGGACAAAGGAAAGCAAATCCTGCGCAGGATACGACAACGTATAACAAGTAGCGGAACGCCCTAGGAATTACACAGAAATCGAAGCAAATGAGACATTTTATGGTAATTATGGACATTATTGTCAAGATTTAGGTTAAATTGCAGAATATATTTTTACACCAACAAATAAATAGTACAAGCCGTGTACTTTTTTAGTTAAGCTTTTAGGAAACTGTTCGATGTTCAGTGTAAGGCGGACTCTTGCATGTTTATTTTTAATCACTTAGAAAACCTAATTTTTGGTAAAACTCCAACAGAGGAGATTAAGAAAGATAATACAATTGCAAATAAAGAGTCAAATTTCAACGAAATCCTACACCAGGCAGTCAACGATGCTTCTCGCGTTGAGGCAGATAGATTGCAAACCTATTCTACTATCAGCGAGAGTTTATCGGAAAGACGAGACGTCGTTGTAGTTGAGCCATTTAAAGCAGAAATATTTCAAGAACGAATTTCTAAAGATACAAAGGAAAGCTTTCAACAGCCTTCTCTTTCTTTTCGCGAGGTTATGCCGGATAACGCTTCTTTTTATGCCCCCTCTGAAACTGTAAAATTAGAGTCTGCGCAAGTAAACGGTAAAAGTTATTCGCAAACTTTAGAATCCGAATTCAAAACTATTGAAGCGGATGAAATTAAAAAAGAAAAATCGGAAACAAAAGAAGTTACTACATCCAAAGAGGTTTCTTCTGAAATATTACTCCAAGCCTTTGCTAAGTTAGAAGTAGAAGGACAAAATGCAAAAGACCCAAAGATATCGTCTAAGAAAATCAATTTAGAAGCAAAGTTAGAAGAAAAGAAATCTTCCTCTGATGTAAAATCGGCGCGTGTAGAAGGGCAAACAGTTGTTTCTCTCAAAGCAACGCCTAAAGAAATAGAAAGTAAAGATAGTAAAAAAGTTGCTACTAAAACTGTATCTTCTGAAGAATCTTTAACAAAAGCAAAAGAAGTAAAACTTGAATCTGATACCAAAGAAATTCTAACTAAAGAAGTAAAACGAGAAGTTCTAAAAGATTCTGAGAAAGTAGTAAAGTTTGAGGATAATAGTAAATTATCACAGACTCAACCTAAAGCAAAAGAAACTCCCGTAGCAAATCAAAAAGTGCAGATAGAAGTAAAGTCTGATTCCAATGTACATACAGCAAATGTCATTGTAGGAAAAGAAGAATTATCCGCTACTGGTGCTACAGTGGTGGAAGCACGTAAGCCAAAGAAGAGTCAAGAATTAGAATCTAAAGATAAATCCAATTCTGAAAACTCTAAGCCTATTCAAAAAGAATTTGTTGGCAATGAAAAAGAATTCCGCATGACAAAGGAAACTCTTGTAGAAGTTTCTGGACTTGATAAAAACAAATGGACTATTACCCGTCGTGAAAAAGAAGTAGAGCATGCTAATTTAGAGCGTAAGAAAGAATCTGTTTCTCTCTTAAATGAAATTGCAATGAAGTCTAGCTCTTCTCAGACTTCATCTGATTCAGATAAATCTTTTTCTAATTCTCGTTTTGATGCAAATGGATTTAAAACCTTTTCTGAATCTATGAAGACGGCTAATTCTGATAAGCCACGCGAAGCGGGGTTTGACAGAGAGAATTTTTCTAAGTCTTTAAACGATCTAGTAAGCAAAGCACGCATTAATATTGTTGAGAATGGTAGAAACTCTGCACAGATTTCTCTTTATCCAAAAGATTTAGGTAAGATGACACTTAATATTGATGTTATCAAAGAAAAGGTAGAAGGAAAGATTTTAGTAGACTCTGAGTTTATCAAGAATCGATTGCTAGGAGATGTCTCTCAATTAAAAGCTGACTTAAAAGCCAGTGGTCTTGATTTACAAAGCATTTCTGTGGAAGTAAGAGATCATAGTTCTACCGCTTTTGATTTTGCAAATCCTTCCAATGAAAAAGATTCTGCTAAAGAAAAGTCAGAAAAGGCAAATTCCTCTTTGCCTCAAGTTGCTGCAAATGAAGAACAATCGGAATCTCAGTTTTCAAATAAATCGTATAATCTTGTAGATATAAAAATATAGATAGAGAAGTTTTTAGGAGACCACACACAGAATGCCAGTGCCAGTGCCACAATTAACAGGAATTAAACAAAAAACACAAGATTCCTCTTCTGAGTCTACTAAGACAAAGTATCTAGATGCTGATAAAAAAGTAGATATCAAGTCTTACCTAGATAAATTAAACAAAGAAGAAAAATCTGGACTCAAAGGAATTGAAGTTCGGGACACTCCTAAACAACTTGGCAAAGATGATTTCTTAAAATTATTAATTACTCAACTCACACAACAAGATCCAACCAATCCAATGAAAGACCAGGACTTCATTGCACAAATGGCTCAGTTTTCGAGCTTAGAGCAAATGAAGAATATCTCCTCCGGCATTTCCCGAATGGAGGCTAAGCAAAGTTATTCTCTTGTGGGCAAGGTTGTCTCCGGTCCTGATATGGTGACTGGTGAAACAGTGGTTGGATTAGCAGCGGCATTATTTTTTGATGCGGATGGAAAATCTTATGTAAGAGTAAATGGAAGATCTGTCGAAGTAGAGAAAATCACTCTTATCTCTGATCCTTCTGTTTTAAATCTTGAGAAAGATATGTCCCCTAACGTCAGTAATAAAGAAAATCAAAACGAAAAAAAATCTTCAAGTGTTCAAGAAAATACGAATCCTTCCGATAAAGATAAGGCAAAGCAATCAGTACACGAAGCTACTCCAAATTTGGATAAGTCAGTGGATTGGAATTATCCCGGAGCTAAAACAAATAAAGGCACAAATTATGATAAATAAAAAAAATAACCTAGAGGTAACTGCACTATGATGCGATCCCTGTATTCCGGAGTTTCCGGTTTAAAAAATCACCAAGTAAGAATGGATGTAATAGGAAATAATATTTCCAATGTAAACACACATGGTTTCAAAACGGAACGTGTTACATTTCAGGATATGATTTCTCAGGAGTTATCCGCTGCTATGGAGCCAAAAGACAATATTGGGGGAGTAAACCCAAAACAAGTTGGACTCGGCTCACTGATTGCTGCTATAGATAAAATCATGACACAGGGTTCTTTTCAAACAACTGGAAAGAATACAGACGTTGCGATTTCCGGGGAAGGTTTCTTTGTTGTAAAAGATGGGGATAAAGAGTTTTATACTCGCGCCGGTGCATTTAACGTAGATAAAAATGGATATTATGTAAACCCTGCCAATGGTTTGAAAGTGCAAGGTTGGAATGCAAGATTAGATGAAAGTGGAAACAAATATGTAAACACTGCCGCTAGTGTAGAAGACATTGTATTACCTCTCTATTCAAAAGAGCCTGCGAAAGCAACGAAAGAAGTAATTTACCAATCTAACTTAAATTCTGCTGCTCTTGCTGTTCCTGAAGATGCAAAAGCTGACGAAATTAAAAAATTTATCAACGATCCAGATCCAAAAAAACGCAGAGGACACCAAACAAGCATCATCGTGTTTGATGACCAAGGTATTGAGCGTGAAATGAAAATGGAAATGTATAAACTACGGGATAACGTTTGGAGAGCTTCTGTTTCTATGACTGATGCTTCACAAGTATCAATTGACGTTGCTACAAAAGATCAAAATACAACAGTTCCAGGAAATACCGAAATCGAACTTAGCTTCTCTCCTGATGGAAGATTAGTGGGAGTATCTGATGGTGTTGATAGTTTGAGTGCTGGAAAATTAACCGCAGACATTTCTTTTAGAATTGCGGGAAATCCTGAAAAGCAATCCTTCACTTTGAATTTAGGTGAATCAGGAATGGTAAGTGGAATCACTCAATTTGCTTCTGATTTTACAACTAAAGCAATTAAACAAGATGGTTACCCAATGGGCTATATGGAATCTTTTTCTATCGATAGTTCTGGAAAAATCATTGGAGTTTATTCGAATGGAATCCAACAACAATTAGCTCAAGTAGCAATGGCAATCTTTACAAACCCTGCTGGATTGAATAAAGCCGGCGATACAATGTATAGCTATTCTATTAACTCTGGTGATGCAAACATCGGTGAGTCTGGAATTGCTGGTCGTGGAAAGATTAATGCTGGAATATTGGAAATGTCAAACGTAGACTTGTCTGATCAGTTTACTGATATGATTGTAACACAAAGAGGCTTCCAAGCAAACTCTAGAACTATTACTACTGCGGATCAATTGATTCAAGAGGTTTTAGGGCTTAAGAGATAATTTCTTCTCCTCAATGCTTAGAATAAGCCATTGGCTGACTTAGGTTGGTCGATGGCTTTTTTGTTTTTAAGTCATCGGTGGTAATCTTACCGTTTTTAAAAATGCGATAAAAACTGAAAGATTAGATAAAAAAGTATTTGTATTTTATCGGTAAATAGTAAAACTTAATTGTCTTTGGATTTTCTGCCAATAGGAAACTCGGGCAGATATACTTCTATAGAAAAGGGAATAATTTGCAAATAAATCAATTCATAATATCTGACCTACCTGAACTGGAGCAAAAAGTCTCCTCGTTCTCTAAGCAGATAAATGCGGATTATTTTGCTTTATCGCAAATGAATTCTTTCCCGGATCATTCTGAGAGATTTATAAAGGTAGTATTTTACGTTCGTAAGGAAACTTTACAAAATTCTCAAAAAGAAATTCGCAGTCTATTAAAATTCAATCCTAATATTCTAGCTCTCCTAGTTGTAAATGCTCCACCGGAAGAAAATATTTTTGAGACTACTGGACTTGAAAATGATTTATTCTTTTCTAATATAGAAGACACAGTCCCTGCAGTTTTTCTTTCCAAGACTTTGGTAAATGCCTTTAGCTTTTTACAACTACGATTAGAAAGTTTTGAGTTACAATACAAAGTAAATCTTAGCACGAGTCATATTTCTAAGCTTACTAGAATCGGTGTTAGCCTCTCGAACGAAAAAGATTTCACAAAGTTACTGCGAGATATTCTTTATAGCTCAAGAGAAATTTCAGTCGCAGATTCAGGTTCTCTTTACTTGATTGACAAAGACGAAAAAGGCAATCCAAAGAATCTACGCTTTAAGATTTCCGCGATGGACTTAAATAGCATTGAATTCATTTTGCCAATCAATAAGCAAAGCATTGCCGGATATGTCGCGTTTACCGGTAAGGTTTTGAATATTCCCGACGTATACAATCTTCCTAAAGATGTAGAATACAATTTCAATAGAGACTTTGACAGAGTTAAGAATTATCATTCTAAGAGTATGCTCGTAGTTCCGATGAAAAATTATCTTGGTGAAGTGATTGGTGTCATACAACTTATTAATCGCAAGAAAAACTTCAATAATAAGTTGACCGTAGATCAGATGCGGGGTAATGATGTTATGCCTTTCGATAAATATTCGGAAGAGCTTGTGATGAGCGTAGCGGGGCAGGCTGCTGTTGCTATTCAAAACAATAATTTGATTCAAGACATCGAATCTCTCTTTGAAGGATTTGTAACAGCATCTGTGAGTGCAATTGAAGCACGGGATCCGACTACGAGTGGTCATTCCTTTCGAGTAGCTCTATTAACAGTCGGTCTTGCAGAGACAGTTGATAAGATTAGTGTTGGTAAGTTTTCTAATGTAAAATTTACCCATGAACAAATGAAAGAGATTCGTTATGCTTCTCTTCTTCATGACTTTGGAAAAGTTGGAGTGCGAGAAAAAGTTTTAGTTAAATCAAAGAAGCTAGAACCCTACGAATTAGATTTAATTAAATGGCGCTTTCATTATATGAATAAGGATTTACAAGAGCGGTTTACAGCGCGCAAACTTGAATATGTAAAGAAGAATGGAAATGTTGGTTATTTTGAATTCGAGCGGGCAATTGAAATGGAATACTCTTTTGAGAAAAAGAAATTGGAAGAGATGCTTCAAGTAATCATTGCTTCGAATGAACCTACAATTCTAGAGCAATCCAATTCACAAGCACTCGAAGATATATCTAAAATGAATTTTTCCTTTTTAGATGGAAATGAATTACCTGTGCTCACCTCTGCTGAATTAAACTTCCTTTCTATTCGCAAAGGCTCTCTCGACTTTGAAGAGCGCAAAGAAATAGAGTCCCATGTAGAGCATACCTTTCAGTTCTTGAGTAAGATTCCCTGGACTTCGGGTCTAAAGATGGTTCCTAGTATTGCCCATGCCCATCATGAAAAATTGAACGGGAATGGTTATCCAAGAGGATTACATGCCCAAGATATTCCGATTCAATCTAAGATGATGACGATTGCTGATATATTTGATGCTTTGACTGACAAAGATAGACCTTATAAAAAGGCAGTTCCACTTGAGCGTGCACTCGATATTCTAAAAATGGAGGTAAAAGATCATCATGTTGATGGTGATTTGTTAAATATTTTTATCGAATTGCGGGTTTTCGAAAGACTAAATACTAACAAACAAATTTCATAAGGATTATTTAATGTCTGAATACCCATTAAAAAATTGCACAATACTCATCACTGGAATCACTGATTCTGGTTCGTTAGCATTAGCCATTGCTAAGCAGGCTAAGAAAGAAGGCGCTGAACTTATTTGCACTGGTCTCGGTTTGACACCTTATCACAACAATCTTTCCGATAAAGCAAAAGCCTACTTAGAAAAAACTTTTTCTGATTTTAAAGAAACTATCGCTAAAGAACTCGGAGAGAATACTCTTACGTTGCCTCTTGATGTGACGATTGATGCAAGCATAGATGATACAGCAAAATTTCTGAGCGAAAAAGGAATCCAGCTAAATGGGCTTCTTCATTCCATTGCTATGGACAAAACAATTCGTGCCGGTGCAGTTAAGCCTCTGATAGAAGTTACAAGAGAAGAATTTATGGGAGCAATGGATGTATCTGCTTATTCATTAATTGCTCTTACTCGAAGTCTACTCAATAAACAAGTTCTACAAAAGAACTCTTCTATTGTTTCACTGAGTTATCTCGGTGCAGAGAAAATTGTGCGCCATCCTTATAAGAACGTTGGTGTTGCGAAAGCTGCTCTTGAGCGGATAACAAGAGAGTTGGCGTTTGAACTAGGCAAGTCTCATAATATAAAAGTAAATTCAATTCGTTTTTCTCCTTTCACGGGAAGCAAAGCAGGGGGAGCTATACAGGGCTTACAGGAAGCATTTGATTTTGCACAAGAAAATTCTCCGATGGGAAATGCTCTTCCCGAAGACTTAGGATATGAAGTAGCTTATCTCCTCAGACCTTATGGGCGGATAACAGGCGAAATTCGTCATGTAGATGGTGGATACAATATCAGAGCTTAAACATTAGACTTGTTGCAAATTTGTCACCCTGAGCCTGTCGAAGGGCATATATTTAGCTAATAGTATGGATTCGACAAGCTCACCATGACAATTTTTTATTTATGTGCGTAGGTCTCTCTCATATACTTAGGAAGTAGGGAAGAATAATCATTGTTCGTTAGGTTTAAGTTGCGGATAATGGAAAGTTTCCTTTTAAGAAGAGGAATTGGGTTAGGAAGAGAAGAAAGTAAATCTTGTGTATGCGCTACTAAGTCGGTATCGGAAATTACGATACTATTTTGATATTCTTCGTTGAATAGATTTGGGATATCAGAAGGTAGCGCATCATAGGTTCCTTTATATGTTTGACCATCAGAGTATCCTGTAAAGACTTTCTTTTGTTTTCCATCCAGACATACAATTGCGGGGGATTTATAATATTCAGTGTAATAAGCAGAATACAATTCCAGTGTATCAAGACCAATGCTAGGAATTTTCCAAATCTGAGATAGGTTTCTCGCAGTGCTAACAGAAATACGAATTCCAGTAAATGAACCCGGACCACTACAACATACAATTGCATCAGGCTTATCTAGGCTAATAGCATTAAGCCCCTTTTTTATATCAGTAATTAATCGAAAGGATGCTTCTCGTGGATGATTGGCAGAATAAAAATAATCTTCCTTTATATCCGAATCACTAACAGTATAAAGACCGACTAGAATAAAGTCACAGCTTGTATCAAAGAATAAAATGCGCATTTATTTACAAATGCGCAAAGTTTCCGTTTTTGGTCGATTGTTTATTTTAATTAAAATCCTGAGGCGGTAATTGCAGCTTTTGCACAAGGATTGTTGTTTGGATCACAGGAATACAGTTTAAATGTGAAGCCATCGCTTGGATTTGGTCTTTGTGTAGAACTTCCTAAATTTGTATTGGTTGTTCCTGTAAAGCTAAGTGCAGAACAATTAGATGTAGAGAGTGCATACTTTTTTACATTCGTATTGAGTGCTCCACCTGCACCGCCTGCAACTGTGTTGTAATAATTGGAAGGACTAACAACGATTCCATTGAGAGTAAATGTATCAAAGCATTGTCCTGTAAAGGAAAGATTTGAAAGGTCAGCGCGAGAGAGTATAACAAGAGATCCATTCGTGTATTTATCTGTAGCAGTTCCATTCGACCAATTTCTTAGGACTAATGCTGATAATCCGCTTCTATCTTTCTTTTTAGATTGAATGCATCCAACGGATACAATTAAAATCATGGCGATTAAAAATATATTTTTATAATTTGTTTTCATTCTATTTATTCCTTTAGTTTGGTCTGTAACTATATGCTTCTGGAGAAACTGTTCCAGTCCAAAAGTTTCCTTGTAATTGGAGGTAGATTCTTCTATCATCGATGGCTGTATAATTTCCTGTATTCGGATTTACATCAAATTTATTTCCTAGAATTTGATAGAATAATTGTGCTTTGAAGTGATGCTTGTCTCCGAAAAGATTTACACCTGCCCAATATACACGTAATATATCATTCTGGTTGTGACTATTTCCATCTCTATGAAAGTCCCCTGCAATTTCTTCATACTTTAAGACTGGCATGATATAATATTTATCCATGATTGGAATATTGTATCCGATGGTTGTATGCCAGGCATGTAGATTGTTAGATGCAGCACCGGTATATTTGGTGTATGCGCCTGTAATATAAGCACCTTGAAATGTAAAGGTTGTATCATAGGTATGACCGACTAAACCAAAGCTTGGACGACCGGGAGTGGTCGCGCTATTTTGCACATTGTAGTTTGGCACACTCATTGTAATATTATTTACAATCACATTCGTAGTGCTTCCTCTGTCTGGATTGGATTGTTGTCCGTTGAGTAAATTAAATGCGTTAGTTGTTCCTGGCATGTATTCCGGAACGGCTAAAGTGTTTGGTTGAAAGTTTGCTGTTTGCATATAGCCTGCACCAATAGACCATTTCATTTCCTTTTGGAATACTTCTTCGCCTTCTTGCCAGTTTACTTCTTTTCCGTCTGCTTCCCGTTTTAATCCGCCGAATACATTGTATTGTGCTCGTGCGTAGTAGGTAGGGGAAATTAAAACTGTTCCCCAGCGGTTAGCCGTTGTTAGATCCTGTCTTCTACCTGTTCCATAATCTCCACCGGCACCTTTTCCATTTCCAACCATTAAGGATACTTGCAAATATCTTTCCCATTTATGACCCAATTCTTTTAAAGGAAGAGCAGATACCATGACACCTAAGTCAAATTGAGGAATTGCGTTTGTGATAATGCTACGCTCAAGAGTAATGAAATTAGCCGAAGATTGAAGATACTCTCTCGTAAACTGCGTATTCATTTGACCGAATGTGAGACGAAGACCGGCATATGGATGTTTTGCGTAGATTAGAGCTTCATGCACATAACCACGATTATCTGACATTCTCACTGTATTGACTACGGGAGTTGTAGTAGTAGTGATAATACCGTTGTTGTTCGATACACCGGTTACAACGTTAGTTGTTGTAGTAGCTGTGTTGGGACGATTTACCATATTCTCCATACGAAATTGAATATTCATTCCCCACCAATCGTTTTCATACATTGTTCCAAATCGTAGACGTCTAAAGTTCCAATCGACTGCATTGAAATCACTATGACCGTTCGAATAGGGAGATTCAACACTTCCGCTTACTCCTCTAAATTGCATTCTACCGTATACGGTGATTTTTTCTTTTTTTACATCGTCAGGTCTATGAGCAAATCCATCGGGTAGAGTGGTTATCTCTCTAGGCATTGGTTTTAGGTATTCAACTTTAGTTCTTCCTGGTCCTGGCTTTGTAAATATTTGTCCAGTCTCGGTATCTTCATAAAATTCTTTAGGTGCTTTCGTTTCCTTCTTAGGCTCGCTGTGACTATGGTCACTTGTAGCGTCTTTACTCTCTTCCGCTAAAATAGGGAAAAAGAGAGCAGCAGTAAGTAACATAAGAATTGTTTTAGTGTTTATTTTTTGCAATGTGAATTTCCATCCTTAATCGTAATTCTTCCTTATTTACTCTTATTGATGTTACAAATTTATTACAAATTGGCTTCAATGTGCTCCTGCAACTAAATTTATTACAAAATTATTTCAATATCAGACTATAATCAGGGTAGTTTTGTAATGAATTTGATAAATGAACTAGTGAAATACCTTGTTCGAGAGCTAACTACATAAAAACCAAAAAAATACAAGATTTTATTCAATAAAGTAATTGCTTAAGTTGGCATTAAAAAATGTAAATGGAGTTGTGAATGCAAGAAACAGAAATTAGACTTTTGGAAACCGATACATTGATGTCGGAGATAATAAATAGAACCCCATCTTTGAGAACTTATAAGCCTCCCTTTTGGTGTAAAAATGCTTTTCTACAAATTATTTGGCTTATTGTTCGTGAAATCATTTATTATAACAGAGTAGAATATCGACGGCATAAATTGATTAGACCTGATGGTGGAACTTTATGCATTGATGTCTTGAAGGATGAAGAATTAAAAGAAGATGCACCGATTGTAATTTTTATTCATTCGATTACGGGAAGTTCTAATGCAGTGAATAGCTTTGTGCGGTATGCGCAATACCGTGGATGGCGCTCGATTGTTTTAAATCGGCGTGGTCATGATCATCCTCTTACAAATCCCAATTTTAATTTAATGGGAGATGTAGATGATACAGTAGCCATGATTAATCATATTAAAACATTGTATCCAAATTCTAAGTATATGGGTGCTGTTGGAATATCTGCCGGAAGTGGACAAGTTGTTTCTTATATAGGAAGGGAAGCGCATAATGTAGGAATATCCGCTGCCGTATCTCTCTGTCCCGCCTATGATATCGGACAGGCTTTTGCGAATTTAGATGAGCATTATCCATTAGTAGCTTCCTTATTATTGAAAAGAATTCAGAGTTATTTCTTGAAAAAGAATGCGAAAGTGCTTAAAGATGCCATTGGCTTTGAAGAAGGTTTACAGGCTAAATCCTTACATGAATTTGCAAAAAGAGTAGCTCCCATTTCTGGAGCAAAGGATTGGGATCACTATTTAGAAGAGCACAACCCGATGTCTCATTTTCAGGACAATCAAGTTCCGTGTCTAATCCTAAATAGCCTCGACGATCCAATCTGTGTAAAAGAAAATATTCCGAATGAAAGCTACCGAAATTATGCTGTGGTCCTGACTCAATATGGCTCTCATATTGCTTTCGCGGAAGGTTTTTTTGCACAACGCTCTTGGATGGAAAGAGTCACAATGGATTTTCTGGAAACTTGTTCTTGTTCGTCTGTTTAAATAAATCCCTCAAATGCCTTTTGTAATTGTGGCAATGGCATTGCACCTGAGATTCTTTTTACTTCTTTTCCATCTTTAAAAAGAATGATCGTCGGGATGCTGTTTATATTAAATTGTCTGGCAATATCTGGCTTTTCTTCTGTATTGATTTTGATTACTGTAACTTTGCCTTTCCAAACAGATGCTAATTCAGCTATGACAGGGCTCAATGTCCTACAAGGCGCACACCAGGCAGCCCAGAAGTCAACTAGTATAGGCTTATCATGAGTAGCCACTAAGTCATTGAAAGAAGAAGGTAGTTTTTCACTCATACATGAACCCCCATCATAAAACCTAGCAATGCGCCGTAGATTGTGCTAATATATGGATTCGCTGTAATAGGGCATGCACCGGATCTACATCCAATTACCTTATGCCATGCAAAGCCTAACGCTGCACCGGAAATAACTTGTAGCAATGTTGTCATTGTTATCATAATAAAAAATCCTCCTAAGATTGAAATAGACTCTATTTTCGTAAATAGGATACCCTGTATGGTATATTTGACAGGAAAAAAGAGAAATCGTTTTTAAGCAAGCAGAATTTAATTTATTAACTCACCTTGTGTATGGGTGATTTATTGAATTCTTTTTTCTATGATGACGGTATTAATTCCATTCTCGTGAATGTAACTGACTTTATCCATTAGCTTTTCTACGAGGAATACACCGAAACCACCACGACGCTCACCTTTTAGATTGGCTTCTAAAGAAGGAGCGGGAACAGCAGAGCGGTCAAAGAATTTTCCTTTGTCCTGAATCATGATAATGATAGAATCGTCTGTGAATTTAACAGCACAGTCGAAGGTAGGATTAGGAAGCTTTGTGTCTTTATAGGAATGCATCACAACGTTAGTTGCTGCTTCATCGTAGCAGAGTAGAATATCATCGCATAGAAATTCGGCTAGATTACGAATCTTAATTGTTTCAAATAGGAAATCACGAAACTTAGGTATAGATGCATTATTCGCTGGAAATGTTTTTCGGAATTGGTAGTCATCATTGAATTTTAATATAAGAACAGTGAAGTCATCGAACTGCTCTGTAGTTTGAGAGTAATCCACGATTTCTTTGTATACTTCTTCGATGATTTCCTGAGGGTGTTTATTTCTACGCTTAATGATTTCTTGAACAAATCTTTCTAGACCAAACTCAACATCATCTTTGTCCTTTTCTTCGATAGCACCGTCTGTATAGAGAACAACCATATCTCCTGACTTTGGTTTGATTCTTCCGCCTACATATTTCATCGAAGGAATTACTCCAAGAGGAGCACCGGTCCCTTTTATGAACTCATAGCTATTATCCGCTTTAATCCAAATTTGATCATTATGACCGGCTGAGGCAAATTCTATTTCCATAATGGATGGATCATAGTGAATGAAGAAAAGAGTAACAAACATTCCCGATTGAGAATCTTCATAGATAAGTGAATTAGCTGCTTTTAATAATTCAGCAGGATTCATCTCGTGGTTACGACTGAGTGTGCGCATGACAGAAGAACTCATTGCCATGAATATTGCTGCTGGAAGGCTCTTACCGGAAACGTCTGCAATTAGAAAGGAAAATTGTCCGTCTTCGTATTTATAGAAGTCATAGAAGTCCCCGGATACTTCTTTTGCCGGAACTGATTTTACTCCTAGTTCAAAGTTAGATCCAGATGGAATTTTCGATGGCAAAATATTATTTTGAATATTGCGGGTAATCTCTATTTCCTTCTGCATTGCTTTCTTTGCGATCATATCTGCATTGAGCTTAATGTTCTCGTATCCTTTAATGAATTGAGAAGAAATAGTTTGGAGCAAACGAAGATTATTTTCTTTGAAAAATGTATTGTCAATTCTCTCAGAAATACAAATCGCCCCAAACGGTTTCTGGTTATTACCCAGTAGAGGTAGAACGATAAAGGAATCTTTCAGGAATTTCTTGTCTAAAAGGTCAGCGTCTTCATCAACAATATAAGATTCTTTCAGTAAGATTTTATTTTCAATGATTGCATGAACGATAAGTGAGTCTCTTGGGAATGTTTCATGGGATTTGTCTTCAACACCATCTATAAAAGACCATAGATTTAGCTTTTCTTTGTTTTGATCGATTATGAGGATAACAGCACGTTTGGCGTCAAGCTCTCTAACTACGATACGGATTGATTTACGAATTAAATCTTGTTCGTCTTTGGATTCTAGAACTGCTTTTCCTAAATCAAAAAGACTTCCCAGTTCACTTACTTTTTTTTCTAATTCTCGGTTTGTTTTTTCAAGGTTATCAAGGAGTCTTGTCTTTTGAATTGCTACAGCCGCCGCATCTGAGAAACTAAGAAATAATTCAATATCACTATCGTTGAAGTTATTTCGGTCAATGGTGTTAATTCCTTCCATGACTCCAATGACTTCGTCGTCTGCGATTAAGGGGGCAGCTAAAATATTACGCGTTGTAAAATCGGAGGCTTTATCTACTACTTTGTAAACACGGTCATCATTTTGTGCATCGTTGATAATCATTGGCACGCGGGTAACGGCGACTGTCCCCGCAATTCCTTTACCCATAGGCACACGGATTTTTTGGATTTCTTCTTCTTTTTCTCCTGCGACAATATGAAAATACAATTCATTCTTTGCTTTGTCAACGAGTAAGATAGAGCAGGATTCTGTTCTGAATACACTCTTTACAGATTCCATTACGTCTTTTAATAGATTGGTAAGATGACGAGAAGAGTTGATTAATCCAGACACTCGAATTACTTCTTTGAGTAAAAATTCTAAGCGAGTATTTTTTTGAAGGTTGTCTGTTGAATTGAGTAAAAGCTGAATTGCTGTTGTGAAGTGTAAAAAGATTTCTCCGTTTTCAGGAAGAACGAGCGAGTCCTTTAAGAGTCTACTTAATGTTTTGGAGTAAACAGAGATTAGCTCAAAGTCATTAGTAGAAAAGTTTTCGAAGTGATTGATTCCTGCGAGTAGAAAAACTCCAATCGATGTAGCTTCATCTCCTAGAAAGCATGAAATATAGGTCTGGTCTGCATCAATCTTGGAACCGGGAATGGTTGAATTTTTTTTAATTCGAAAACTTCTTTTCTCTCTGAAGGAGTGATTCGCTAATAACCGTGCTTCTTCTGATAAAGTCTCTGCGCCAAAACTTTTAAGAGTATTTTTCTCATCTAGAAAAAATAAAAAGCCAGATTTTGCTCCGACATTTTTTATTGCTTCATTTAAGATTAATACAAAAACCTGTGTTAGGTTTTCATTTTCTTTGACCGATGCAGTTCCTCCAGAGTTACTTTGAAGGAGAGTTAAAAGAGTAGATTGCAGCAAACGTTTATGAAAAGTTCAGCTTAAGAGTTTCTTCTCGGAGCTTTTTGTTAGCTTGTTCTAGCTCTTTGATTTTATCGAGCGCATTCATAAGCTCATCTCTTGAAATATTAGAAACTATATCGGAAGCTTGCATTGTTTGTTGTGCGTTTTTCATTTCAGATGAAGAATAATCAATAATAGACTCATACATTTTAATAATTTGATCTGCATTCGAAAGTTCTTTTTCATTGAGTTTCAGAACTTTTTCATAGCCTTTGATGATGTCGCTTTGAGCCATCACTTTCTTTTGTAAACTTTCTATCGTTTCCATAAAAATCACCTTTTAAATATAAAACTTAAATTGACACATAGGATATAGTTTTGAAACTCATACTATACCTACGGGGACGTAGCTCAGCTGGGAGAGCATTTGCATGGCATGCAAGAGGTCGGGGGTTCGATCCCCCTCGTCTCCAATCTAAAATTACGTCTACATAATTTCTATTGATTATTGATTGTATGTCAATGTTTTTTTTGCTTGCTTGAATTTTTCATTTATATTTTGAGAATGGATATTATCGTAACTATCAGGTTAAAATTTGCCACAGAGACACAAAGGCACAGAGAAAGATTGAGGGTATTGGATTTCAATGAATAATGCATACGTTGTATTTAATATTTTCAAAAGAATGAATCTACCTAGAGATTATAAGGGTAGTAAAAATGAATTCAATCCTCTTAATCTCTGTGTCTCAGTGCCTCTGTGGCAGGCTTATTAGTTTATACATTTGGAGAATTTATGGCTGCGAGAAAAGTCCTTAGATTAGGCGATCCTGTACTTAGAAAAATGAGTCAGGCTATTACGGAAGACGAAACAAAGACCAAAGAGTTTAAAAAGCTGATTAAAGACATGTTTGATACTATGAAGTTTGAAAATGGAGTGGGATTAGCAGCACCACAAATCGGTGTTTTGAAACGGTTAGTAGTAGTTGGAGTTGAAAACTCAGAGCGTTATCCGGGCACACCCGATATTGAAGAAAGAATTCTAATCAATCCAGTCATAACAGCTTTAGCACCACCGGGAGCAGGTTTTTGGGAAGGATGTCTCTCTGTTCCTGGAATGAGAGGACTCGTAGAGCGACCTAACAAAATCAAAATAGAATGGTATGACGAAAAATGGAATCATCATTCTGAAATTGCGGAAGGCTATAGAGCAATCGTATTCCAACATGAATGCGATCATCTAGATGGAGTTCTCTATGTGGATAGACTCAAAGACTCAAAACTATTTGGTTATACGGATGTGATTGATACGCATGGCAATGAACTTGACTAAAAACAAATAAGATTTACCTACACGAGAAAGCTAAGGCGTAAAGAAAAGAGATTGCCAATAAACTCAAAAATCTCTGCAAACTTGCAACCTCTACGATTAAACTTTTCTTAGTCTTTCCTTTAAATGAAAATATATATACAAACTTTATTCCTATTTTTCTTTTCCATTTCTTTGTTGGCAACTGATGAGGATAATCAGGATAAACCCTCCTACCATAAAGGAAAAATTCTAACCGATATTGGTTTTGCTAATCTTAGCTCTGAAGTTTCTTCGCGTTCAAATCCGAATACGTTTACTTCCCTCTACTTTTTATATGATGTAAGGCCATTACTGCTTTCCTCGAATACCCAAAGCGTTGAACTCGGATTGTATAAATATGCAAGTTATAGTAAGCCTGAGATTGAAAATTACAATTCCAGACTAGGTGTAGAATATGCCATCTTCGATTGGTTGGGAATTGGTGCATCGGTTTCCGCGACGCGTGTCAGAATTACTAAGATTACTCCCGGTAGTTATCTTACTGCAACGTCTAGTTTTTTTCTGCCAACTTCTCCAAATGGCAAGCCTCCTACAATCAGTGATTATTTTAGTTTTAGCAGACAGGAATTTAGAATTAACTTCGCTACCATTGACTTAGAGGCAAGTTTACATTATCCTTATAAAATCTTCGATCCATACTTTAGATTCGGGTATGGGGCTACACCCGGTTATCCCGGTGTTTATAAGACTTCTATTGTAGGTGGACTTAGAATATTTTGGGAGAATTCTTATTTCCAAACAGAATACATTCAAGATTTTCTGTATGGTATTCGAATTCAGCAGACTGATTATTTACTGGAACGAGGATTTCGACTTGGTATTGGCTATTCCTGGTTTTAAAAATATTTAGGGATTGGTTTTCCTTTGTTAAAAAAGATATTGACTTGTAAGTCTACCTAGCACAGGTTTTTTAGGTAAAGGTTTTAAATCGAGAAAGCTCTAGGGTTTAATGCTGAGGATTTTTGAATGAAGTTAGTAATTGATAAAGAAAAATTAAAGAGTATTCAAGATGAAAAAGCCACGGAGAAAAAATACACACTCCTGCTCGTTGACGATGAACCTGCCAATATTGAAGCTCTCACAATGATCTTGGAAGACACCTACAATATTATAAAAGCCTACACAGGCGATGAAGCACTTGCTTTTATTAAGGAAGACCCTAATCCTTCTAGAATTCATTTGATTATCTCTGATCAGAGAATGCCCGGTATGAGTGGCGTTGAATTTTTAAAGCAGACAATCGCCATTATCCCCAGATCCATTCGAATGATACTCACCGGCTTTACTGATATCAATGACATCATTGATTCCATCAATGAAGGAAAGGTCTATAAATTTCTTACAAAGCCTATTGAGCCGAAAGATTTGATTATCTCTATCCAAAGAGCTTTAGAAGCATATGAGTTAGAAAAACAAAATATCATCTTAATTGAGCAACTAAAAGAGATGAATGAAAACTTAGAAAAATTAGTTCAGGAAAGAACTGAACAATTACAAGAGTCTCTAACTATTTTACAAAAACAAAAAGAAGAACTAGAATATCTTTCCAATTTTCAAGACACACTCGTCAATGAGTTGGAAGTATTGTCTATTACAGATCCTCTGACCGGCCTGGCTAATCGTCGTTGGCTTGAATCATTTGCTAAAGAAGAGTGCGAAAAAGCATTTCGTAAAAAAGATGAAATTTCCGTAATCATGTTAGACATTGATCATTTTAAACGGTATAATGATTTTTATGGACATGCAATGGGAGACAAATGCATTAAGACTGTTGCTGAGATCATCAAGAAAAGTATTCGTCCTAAGACCGACCTAGCCGCTCGCTATGGTGGAGAAGAGTTCTGTTGCGTTCTAACTAAGACTGGATTAGAGGAAGCATGGAAAATTGCTGAATCTATGATACAAGGTCTAAAAGCCGAAGCTATTCCACACGAAAAATCCGACACTTCAAGCATGGTAACCATTAGTCTTGGGGTTTATTCTGCTTTGCCTACAGATGAAGGCGCTTGGAAAGAATTGATTTTACGAGCGGATGATTACCTATACAAAGCAAAAACAAATGGTCGCAATCAAGTATGGTATAAAGAATAAGTTTACCACTTAGCAACGCCGTGAAACAACAAATCAAGCAGTTTTCTAACAAGATTTTAATTTATGAAGAAGAACCGTCAGTTAGAAATAAAATCATTCATACCCTAACGGCTAAAGGATATTTTCCTGAAAAAGTTGAAACAGTCACAGACATACTTCTAATTCTAAAAAACGATATTCCCTGTTTATTAATTCTTGATTTATCGGGGAGCGAAATTCTTTCTTTCTTAGAAAAGAATGATTTATCGAATGAACTACCAATTCTTTTTTTATGTAAAGAATTTGATCTAATCAACAGTAAGGAATTTCCTGAAAGAGTTACGGATACTATACATAAGCCGATTAGAGCCAAAGAGCTTTTATATAGAGTTAAGAACCTAATAAACCTTAACCATACGTTCCATGACCTAAGGAAAGAGAAACTTGAATTGGAAATAGATATGAAAGTTCAGAGATTAATTGAATCAGAACTCCTTGAAAAAGAAAATCGTCTCGCTACAATTCTAGATAGTGTAGAGGCATTTATTTATATTAAAGATACACATTATCGATACCAATATGCAAATAAAAAGGTTTGCGATTTATTTCATCAGTCGCTTGAAGATATTATCAATAAGGATGATTATGAATTTTTTGATAGTGAAACGGCGACTAATCTACGACAGAATGATCGAAGAATCATTGATTACGGAGAGAGAATTGAGGAGGAGGAAATAAATACAGGAAAGAATGGTTTAATTACTAACGCATTTCTTTCTGTGAAACTTCCATTATATAAAGAAGACGGAACCGTCTATGCGTTAAGCGGCATATCAACAGAAATCACAAAGCATAAGCAGGCTGAAGATAAACTAAAGCGTGCTTTAGCTCAGTTAGAGGAACAACATACACAATTAAAGTCTACACAAGCTCAATTAGTGCAAGCAGAAAAGATGGCAGGGCTTGGAACGTTAGTCGCCGGTGTAGCACATGAAGTAAACAATCCAACAAATTATATTTTCTTAAGCTCTAAGGCATTGGAGCGAGATTTGATTACATTTAAAGAAGAAGTGATTCAATTGATGGTGGGTAGTGAATCGAATGTAATCAAATACTTTGAGGATAACTTCAATAAGTTTCAAAGGTCACTATCAAACATTCTCGAAGGTGGTGAGCGGATAAGAATGATTGTCCAGGACTTGCGATCTTTTTCTAGACTCGATGAGGCAGAGAAGAAACACGCAAGTATATATGAAATATTGGATTCCACTCTAAGAATTGTTAAGATTCAGTATAAAAAAGAAATCAAGATAAATATGGAGTCTTTCATTGATAAAAGTATTGAGTGTTATCCGGCGCAACTAGGACAAGTCTTTCTGAACGTTTTAATTAATTCCTGTCAGGCGATTTTGCAAAAAAAGAAAGATGTTAATGAGGTATTTGCTGGAAGAATAAAAATATCTGTTCAAAGTAATTATGATACAATAGAAGTAATCTTTGACGATAATGGCTGTGGTATGTCGGATGACGTTCGAAAGAAAATCTTTGAGCCTTTCTTTACGACTAAGCTTATTGGTCAGGGAACAGGACTTGGTATGTCAATTTCTTATGGCATTATTCAAAAACACAATGGACAAATCACTGTAGAATCAGAAGTAAATGAGGGCACAAAGATTATGATCAGATTACCGATAGGCGGAATATAGTTAAATCTGTTTGAGTGAGGAAACTGTAATCGAAGTATTATTTAATTTTCTAGCTAGAATTCTAGAAAGATAAACTCCATACATTGGGTATTTTCGAATTGTATCAATCCAATCTCTAGCAGAAATAAAAATTACTTGTGAAATAGTTTTGGCTTTAACCGTAGCGGTTCGTCTGTGTCTTAATAAGAATGCCATTTCTCCAATGAAAACATCACTACTATCGAGGATACTAACGATTTTCCCATCAATCCATGCTTCGAATTCTCCCTTTACGATGAAATAGAGTCCATCGCTTTTGTCTCCTTTTTGAAATAGAAAATCTCCGGCAGATAATTCGATTACCTTATGATTTTCTAGTCCTTGCGGCAATTTAGAGTTAGTTGCATCATAGGAGATTTCTAGGGTAACTTTATTTCCGGGTTCATGGTAAGTGATTGAGTCGATAAAACATTTTGTCATTAGAATACCACGACCACTATAGCCTTTGACTTCTAAGAGATTAGCATTTAGAAAGGATTTGAAATCAAAGCCTTTGCCCTTATCTGTAATCGTGATTGAAATCTTAGTCTCTAAAAGTTCGTATTCCAAAGTGACAATGCGGCTGGCTATCTTTGGGTCTTTCTTTTTTAATTCTACTAGCTCACGCATTTTGCGATCGTCTAGCATCCATTCTTTTTTTTCATCGGTTGTAATTTCACAATTTCCATGTTCAATGGCGTTTATGAGCATTTCATTTAAAGCGAATATAACGCCGTATTTCTTCTGAGTCTGAATAAGTCCTCTGTTTGCGAGGTTACTTGCGATTAGCTCCGCATAAGCTTTCACGTCATCAATTTCAGATTGGATTACAAACAATCCTTTGGTTCCAATGTCCTGGATGATACCGGCTCTGAATAGGAGATTTTCGTTTCGCATGAGAACAGAAAGTATCTTTGGCATCTGGGTTAAAATTTCAAAGGGAGAAAAAATGTAAAAGAAAGGAAAGTCGATTGCGCCTAATTCTGATTTGTCTTCCTTGATTCCAAATATGCCAGTATTACTGAGCCAATGATCGTGAGCAATCGTATGAAAAATCTTGGGAGTAGAAAAATCTATATCATCCAAATCAAAGATAGCAAACTGAGGCATGATGTATTCTAAAAAATGAAGGGTCTCACCCGGCTCTTTGCTAACTACAAATTCAAAGTCTAGGAAAATATTTTCCGTCAGAGACTTTTCTATACTAGCTCCCAGCTCTTCGTTCTTAGAAAAAAATACTATCATCATGGATTTGATACCTGGTTCAATATGAAAAGCAAACCAAACTAATACAAGGATTTTTTTAATAAAGATTTACTGCTGTCTTGTATAGCTTGGCTAAAGAGCGATAAGTGGCAATGTCATTAAGATAAGGATTTTTCACCGCGAAGGGCGCGAAGATCACGAAGGGATTTATCAATGAATCCTGTCCTTTCTTCGCGTTTTTCCTCTCTTCGCTTAGTAGCTCACCAACAGCCGAGCTATGTGGTTAATTCTTTTTCTTTATAAGAACTTTACAAAATAATGCTTACTATTTAAGTAGTATATATACAAAGGAGTAAAAGATGAATCAGACGATCACAATGCCGGACAATTGGAATCTTATTTTTAGAGATGAGCTTTTACTCGGAGAAGGCTTTTTTAGCACAAGCTTTGAAGACACAGAAGGATTTTTTGAAATCAATGTAAATTATGTTCCTTCTTTAGAAAAATACTACATCGAGAATGTACAACTAAGAGGAACGAAGGAAATTTTAAAGAATAAGAATTATTCTACCTTTGCGGCTAATGAGAAGGATGCGATGCTTCGAGCAAAAGAAATGGCGAGTTTTATAAACCAATTCATTTTAAAACCATCAGTCGCAAACCTATTAAAGCAAATTCCTCTTCATATCATTTCTATCGACGATGACTTTCATTTTTTAGGCAAACAACAAAATACTACTCCTGCAAATAATCCGAATTACGAAGAGTCGTTATTTATGTTGGGGTAGGGCTGTGGGATTGTAAAAAAAGACTCTGTAAATCGACATGGCTCATACCTCGCCTATTTCTTTCACTAAAAAATGTTCTCTAGGAATTTGAATTAATTCTGTTATGTCAGTTCTTTTACAGTAAGTATGCATTGTCTATAAATCTAACTTACTGTTCGCAATATTCTTATGTGTTGTATCAAAGATACTCAAAATGACAAATTCAGTATCTTTGATAGTATCCTTAATATTATACTTGATAGCATTTTTGATGTATGGTCTACCAATCCTCCGGTCCATGTTAAGCTGTCCCTGTCTAAGAACGAAAAGAAGGCAAACTGCTGTATGCCACTGGAAATATTAAATCGGCTTTGTGTTTGGTTTGGACTTTATGTAGCCCGACATCGAATTCTGAACTTTGCAGTATTGGAAAGTCTTTCCGCGACAAGAACAACTGCTTTTTTAGCTCTAATCCTTACCGTTGTAACAAAACTGTTTCCCGATTATTTTTATGTAATTTTGTTTCTCTGCATTGGAATATTTCTATTTGCAAGTCGTGATAAAAAAAATATCGGATAGAAAATCGATCCGCGTTTATTTGTTTGAATTTGCTTCCTTCGAGTGGTAATCTTTAAGAGGTTTCCACTAGCTTGAAGTTTGCGGCCAAGTCCCTTGTTGGCACATTCGTAATCTATCCCCTTCCTAGCTTGCTCTAACCCTAGGTTTTCTTTTTAGCAAAAGCTACCAAATATGTATTTCTTTTTAAAAATAGATTCCGATAATGGTATTAAAATCTAACATAGGTGAACTAATCATGAAACCATTTTTATCGACAATTCTTATTGCATATCTATTTACGTCTGGTCTTTTTGCAGCGGACAGAATTCAACAAGAGAATTCTAAAGTAATTGATGAATTTGCAAAAACAGAAGAATATATTAAAAACAGAAAGATTTCTAAAGAGTATAGAAAAAAGACCTTAGAAAAGAATCTGACCAATGCAATCAAGTATACAATGCATAAAAAATTCCCTGATTACCAATCTAAAATCAAAGACTTGAAAGCAGATGCTCTTAAGTTTGAGCAAGAGAAAGGAACTTTCAATTACTACCTAAATTACAAAGAGTATTATATATTTTACAACTTTGCCGTTGACCCAGAAGTTTACCTCCAATTGCCAATTGATGAGAAAATGTATATTAAGTTAGGCGATCAAGACAAAGAAACAGCAGCTACTGCTCCTCCTGAGCCTGCTAAGAATGCAAATACACAAGGACCAAATAAGCCATTGGGAGAGCCGAAGTAACCTATTTTGATTTCTAATAAATCGAAAGAATTTGACCTAGCTATCTCTTCTGTTTTGAGTGCAGGAAAGATAGTTAGAGAAATCTATAATTCCAGTTTCTCCGTAAGCTGGAAAGCAAAAGATGATCCTCTCACTGAAGCAGATATTCAGGCAAACAAAGAAATAATCTCTCAAATTCAAAACCAATTTCCTTCTGATGGAATTCTCTCCGAGGAGATAACGGATAACAAAGCCCGTCTTGAAAAGAGCCGAGTCTGGATAATAGATCCAATTGATGGAACCAGAGAGTTTGTCGCAAAGAATCCTGAATTCTCCATTAGCTTAGGACTTGCTATTGACGGCAAACCAGTATTAGGCGTAGTTTTTAATCCAATCACAAGAGAATTAATGAGCGGAATAGTAGGGGAAGGTGTTTCTTGTAATATTGTAGGAGAAGACTTGGAGTTAGATATTTCTCAGATTCAACTGAGTAAGATTCACTTTGCGGAGAATGTGGATAAACCTTCCGTTTATGTATCTCGTTCTGAATTTTATAAATACAAACTATTTGATACGAATCCCTATTGGAATGATAATTTCATTTTAAAACCAATAGGTTCTATTGCGTATAAGCTTGCCTTAACCGCTGCTGGTCTAGGAGATCTAAGTCTATCGCTTAAACCTAAGAGTGAATGGGATATCTGTGCGGGCATTGCTCTAATTCTTGCCGCGGGTGGAATGGTAATCGACTTAAAGAATCAAACAGATATACCGTTTAACGCATTACTACCCCGTATCAATGGTATATTAGGTGGAAATCCATTCTTAGTAAAACGTTTAATTGAAAGTGACGGCAAATTTTTTAAAGACTCTTTAGTTGATTGGAATTGAGTAATCCCTGTCTTTAAAAGCTTACTTTTCATTTTTCGTTTCTATCAAGGAAACAGAGTAATCAATCTTATCAATTTCCATTAAAAAGAAACTGCAAATACTCGGAATTATTTTACCATGCCTATCTTTAAAATTTAATTCAATATTATTTAGTATTCTATCTTTTATATATTTTGGGATATGCTTTTCTCTGGCGGATGGGTCTTCCCATAAATTTAAGTCTAACGATGTTTTGCCTATGATGTCTTCTTTCTTCAAGTCAAACAGTATTTCAAACTTTTTATTTACGTCTACAATCTCGCTCGTTGCTATTTTTGTAATGGAGATTGCGATTGGTGATAACTGAAATATTTTGTAGAATTTCTCTTCACTGATTTGAAGTGCGGTTTCTTTTTGTCGTTCTTTTATTTTAGCTTCGAATAATTTAAACGCCATTTTTATTGATGCGTCTAATACCGTAATGCCGCTATGTTTTACAACATAACCGTAAGAGGTAATTCTTTCAGTCTTTTCTACAATCTCAGGTTCAGTGTGACTTGATAAGAACAGTAAGGGTATATCTGCATCTTTTAAAATCAATTCTGCGGCTACTGTCCCGTCTATCCCGTTTCCTAAATCAATATCCATTAGAACAAGATCAAATTCTTCTTTCTCTAATTGAATTAAATCAACAGCAGACTCACCGGAAAAAACATGCGTTACATGATAGCCAAATTGAATTAACTGTTTCTTCTGTATGTATGCTAGAATTTCTTCATCTTCTACGAGAAGTATTTTTTTATTCGATTTAGTCATTGCATTTCTTTTAAGAATTCAATCCATTCTAAAGAATCCCTCGACTTAATGAAAGCAAAAAAGGTCGATAGTATTTTTTTAATTAATTAAACGAATATAAGATTATATTCATAAAGGCGGATAAACCATATAATTTAAAATTCACAATTCAACATTCATAATTACAAAGGCTTTTGCGAGAAAAGATATTAATAATCCTAATCCGAAAAAGAACCCCATGGGTATTGGCATATTACGAATAGCCTCTCCTTTCTTGCGAGAGAGAAATGCCCAGCTAACCGCTAAGATATAAGAAGAATTTAGAAAGATCATCCAATAGGGATGACCACATAGAAAAGCAAAAGCGGGGGCAAAGATTACATCCCCGAGACCAATTCCTTTTGGATAGATGAGCCAGAGAAGAATATAAAAAGCAATAAATCCGCCTAGCACAGCATAATCAAATAGATCAGGTAGCTCGTTGTAGAATAGGTAATTTGCAGTGACACCAAAGAAAATGATAAATGGCAAATTCTCGTAATCCAACGAAAACTTATTATAATCCGTTATCATTGATACTAAGACATGACCGAAGAAAGGAAGTAGCAGAAAGGAAAATAGTAAATTGCCGCTCGCATAGAAGAATAAACAAAATAAGAGCCCAAATATAAATTCAATCCAGGGATAATGAGGAGATATCTCTACTCCACAGGCTTTGCATTTACCAGAAGTGAATAAGTAACCGAGAATTGGTGTTAGATGAATTGCTTTTACATTTGTATTGCAATTCTCACATGCACTAGGCTTTGTAAAAATAATCTTCCACTTTTCTCTGAATGTATATTTCTTTCTAAGTGGACTGTAAAAATATTTTAGAATTCTTTCTCCGAGAGTTGTGTAGAAACTAGCAAAGCAAGCCGCAATAATAAAACCATAAAAGTAAAAAAGAAATTTTATACTAAGCAAGTTCTTGAAGAGCTTTCATTCCCAATGCTAATTTTTCTCTTGTATTGGCAAAGCTGATTCTAATATAACTATGGCTCTCATTAAAGATAAATCCCGGAACTACAATTAATTTCTTTTCTAGAACCGCTCGCTTTACAAAGTCTTCATCGTTTCCTTTTACCTTTAAAAAGAAATAGAATGCCCCACCACTTTTATCTACAGGATAATAGTCCTTAAGCGATTCGTATACAAAATCTCGATTTGACTTGTATTCACTGATATAAGAGCTCATATCAGTTTTTAATGCTTCAATTCCAGCCCATTGTGTGACAGAGGGAGCGCATACGATAGTATATTGCTGAAGAGTGGTTAATACCTTGATGACTTCTTCGCTAGCCAGAATAGAAGCAAGTCTGAGTCCAGTCATGCTATATGTCTTTGAAAAACCAGAAAGAGTAATCGCCTTTTCGTAGAAAGAACCAACGGATAAAAACTTTTTGTCATAATCAAACAATTCATAGATTTCATCGGATATAAGATAAGCATCATTAGCCTCTGCAAGCTCAGCTAGAAGTTCGAGTTGCTCTTTTGACATCACATATCCTGTTGGATTTGATGGATTAGAATAGATGATGAGTTTTAGATTTTGAAATTTTAATTTCTTTGTGTCTTCTTTTGTGAATTTTTCATCTAGAGTGTGTGTCTTCGCACCATGAAATTTTAACATGGATGGATACATTAAGAAGTAGGGTGAGATGATCAAGCATTCATCTCCTTCATTTACTAGAGCAGAGAATAATAGTAATAAGGCGGAGCTAATCCCTGATGTAACAAGCAGTCTAGAAGGGGTTGCATACTTGATATGATTTACGGTTTCGTATTTTTTTACGAGCGCTTCTTTTAGTTCAGGGATTCCCGCTGTTAATGTGTAAGCAGTCTTACCATCAGTAGCCGCCTTATTCATAGCTGCTATAATATTGGGTGGACAAGGAAAATGCGGCTGTCCGATAGAAAGGTTGATTGGATTTTCTAAAGTTGCCGCTAATTCAAATGCTTTACGAATAGGAGATGTGTCTAATCCACTTACGTGGGTTGAAAATGTTTTCATGTAAAAGTCTACTTATTGTTAATGATTCTTGCTGTTTTCTTAGGATTGTCTATTAATTCGATTACGCCATTTTCATAACGGTATGTGACTGGTGAAAAGGTAAGAACAGAGTCAAAAGTAAATGTTACTTGTTCGCCATTATCCTGAACATCTGGAATATCATTGCAATTGCCTATTTCGGGGAATGTTTTAAACTTTCCATCTGCGTTGAGGGTAATCACAAGAAACTTTGCAGGACATTCTGAGTTGTCATCAAAAGATTCTACTGTAAATAAAAACATATCAGTTGAGGCAAGTTGAATGATTTGATTGAGTTGGACTAATTGAAGGTTTGCCGATTCGTATACATCGTCATTTTTAAAAATAATTCGTTTTACTAATTTTCCGTCTATGATCTGATCGAACATTTTAAATTCACCAAAGCGAGAAGAGATTAGTTCGAATTCGTCTGGAATAAATTTTTTACGGCAGCCATCTATAAAGAGACCTGTTGCTAATATTAAAAATAAACTTATTAAATATCTATGATAACGTTTCATAAAATCCTCTTTATTTATGTCCAATTAATACTTTCTAAAATATGAATTACTTTCTCATAATAATATTGAATCGTAGAAAAGGCAAATCATTTTCCCTGTATACATTATATTTCGACTCATTTAAACCTGAATATTAAACACCTCCTTTATTATTTTTACTTCTAGATTTAATTCTTGATAGTCAATATAATAATGGCTTTACTAGAGTTTATGAAAATAATACTTGATTCAAGTGGAAGTAAAAACATTTTCCTCTAGTGTAAAATTTGAATAGGACGATTGAAATGAGCAAAAACCGTTTTGAAACAAAAGCACTCCATACTGTTGTGAAGAAAAAAACTGATTCTAAATTTGATATATCTACTTCTTATACCGAAATGCGCTTTCCTGTTTTCTCCGAAACAGAAATACAAAAAGAGACTTATGAGTCTTACTCGGAAGCTAATAGCCTTTTTCCCAACCAAAATCTATTGCAACGGTTTTGCGAGATTGAGAATTTTCAAGATGGAATTTTTTGTTCTTCTGGTAATATTGCAATTTATCAAACGATACTAGCATTAACGAATAGGGGAGATCATATTTTAATTTCTAAAACTTGTTCTCCACTGATTTTAAAGATAGTTACAAATCTTAAAGAAAAAATGGGAATCAAATTTTCATTCCTAGATTTATCTAAACCCCAAAAGTGGAAATCGCAAATCAATCAGAAGACAAGACTTTTGTTTATAGAATCACTTTCCATTCCAAGTCTACAAATTCCAGATTTGAATTTACTCAGTAAATTTGCCAAGAAGCATTCCTTATTATTTGCACTTGAAAATTCTTATTGCACACCTTTCCTTCATATGACTTCTGAATACGGTGCAGATTGTGTTGTCTATTCGGACTCCGTATATTTAGATGGACAAAGCCGATTATCCGCTGGAGTTATTATTGGAAAAAGAAAACTAATTGATAAAATTAGAAAATTCAGTATTGAACAGGAATCAGTCATTTTACCTTTTCATTCCTGCCTTTTAGAGCGCGGTTTAGAAACGTTAGCCCTTAGAATGGAGAAGCATTCAACGAACGCATTAAAAGTGGCTGAGTATTTAGAAGGGAATAGCGTATTTCAAAAAGTGGTATATCCATTCTTACCATCCTATCCTGATTATAAAATCGCTTTAAAGCAAATGAAATTCGGTGGAAGTATGATTAGTTTTTCCATGGAAGGAGGAGTTGTTCGAGGACGCAGGTTTATTGAATGTCTAAAGAAATTTTCGAACCCGTCTCAAGCAAGCATAAGAACGACTATTTTACACCCGGTGTCTACTACCCATTTGACTCTACCTGAAAAAATCCGATTACAAATGGGTGCTAGGTCTAATTTAATTCTTCTCTCTGTTGGTCTTGAGCATATCGATGATATTCTCCAAGAGATAGAGCAGGCAATTTCTGATTCTAAGATTGTAATTAAATTATATAAGAAGGAAAGCTAAGATTTACCTTGCTGTATATCCACCGTCAACAGGGAGAGCCACTCCAGTAATGAAACTAGCCTCGTCAGAGCATAGCCAAACTGCTGCCTTTGCGATTTCTTCTGGTCTGGCGAGTCGATTCATTGGGTGAATTCCTTCAAACTCAGATCTCGCTTCGGCTGGATTCGGACTAGCCTTAAAGAGTTTTTCAATCATTTCTGTTTCGATGCCACCGGGACAGATTACATTGATTCTAATTTTTTTCTGCGCAAATTCTAACGCAGCACTTTTTGTAAGCCCAATAACTCCAAACTTGGAAGCACAATACGGGGTTAATAATGGATAGCCGACTAATCCTGATGTTGAGGCGATGTTTACAATCGAGCCCCCATTGGTGTTTTTTTCCATTTCTTGCAATGAATACTTTGTAAGTAAAAATGTGCCTCTAAGGTTAATAGCAATTACCTTGTCCCATTTTTCCTCATTATAATCCTTAATTGAAACACTGGCACCACCAATGGCAGCATTATTAATTACGAAATCCAATTTTCCAAAACTCTGAACGGTTCTTGCAACGAAGATCTTTACATCTTCTGTCTTACTCACATCTGCGGTGGTAAACAAAGCTTTTACTCCTTCCTTTTGAATTAACTCAACTGTCTCTAAGCCTTCCTTTTCTCGACGACCACAGATAGAAACATTCGCTCCTTTTTTGGCGAACTCAATCGCTATTGATCTTCCAAGACCTGATGTAGCTCCTGATATAATGGCAACTTTTCCTTCAAATGTTTTCATTGATTACTCCTTTTTTGTATTGGCTAATGATTTAAAATGTTTTATAATAAGATCATTTAGAACATTCAGTTCATTGATTATCTGACCAGTATCTGCATACCCAAGATCGTTAGCCAAAATTAAATAATAACGAAGTTCCTCAATGTAGCCTCTACATTTAGCTAGAAATCTTTTTAGTTCTTCTTTTTCTTTTCTACTTATTCCTTCCATAATACAAAGAGGTAGAGATGTAGCTGATTTGCGGATACGCGATGTAAGGTTATCGATTTCGTCTTTCGGAAAATTTTTAGTGAAATTATAAATCTTTACAACAAGTTTATGAGCTTCTTTCCAAACGAGGGATTCATTTTGTACGGATAAGCCTTGTTTGCTGGTATTATTTTCTTTTTCAAATAGGGATTTGAATTCACTTGGAATTGGTACTACTTTTTTAATGGAATAGTCGAAAAATAAAACTCTAATTTTTATAAAGGCGACAGGAATTGTTTCATTATTCTTAGTCATTCTAAAATTTAGATCAAAAGCTTTTTCAGTAAAATTATCCGGTGCCACATCAATCTTGACTGCATCCTTATACAATAATTCTCCTTGATAAGCTATATTGGCGTTTGCAAAAATAACACTCTTTTCTTTTAAATTTAATACATTGTATTTATAATGTTCAAAGAAGGCCAGGTAAGCCTCCATTACAATGTCTAGGATAGTAGCAAAAGAAACATGCACGTCCAAACTTAGATCAATTCTTCTTATTGGTATTTCTATTGAGAATGGGTAATTGGTTGGCATTTCAATTTTGGGGGCATAGAAACTCCTGATGAGACATAACTTAATTTTACTTTCCGAATTAGCAACTTATTTTTTAAGACTGGTTTCTTTTTTTTAAAAGATTAGTCAATCTAACCAAATGTATATGTATGATTTAACTCAAACGAAGTTGTTGTTTTGTCTCTAACCAATATAATTTTAATCTAGAAGCTATGTTCGAGCCGAATTCGGCTCGAACATAGCTTCTAGATGGCTTCTATCTGGCATTTACTTTATAACTACTCGTGTTGGCACTTTGCTGAGTATACGAAACATGACAAAGCAGTTTTTTAAAAACCAAGTTTGTGATTATAAATGAAAAATATCTTGACTAAACTATTCCAATAGGGTAACTCAAAATACATATAGAAAATCTGAAAAAGGCAGAGGTAAAAAAATGCCCAAGAACCAAAGAGTTGTTATAACAGGAATCGGCACCATTTTGCCGAATGCATTCGATCTAGAAAGTTTCTGGGATAATCTAAAGAATGGAAAATCTCAGATTGATTATTTGACTCGTTTCCCTACCGATGATTTTGCGATTAAAGTAGGAGCCGAGGTGAGAGACTTTGACTATAAAACTTTTCTCCCGAATCTTGATCCCAAGCTAGCAAAGAATTACAATCATGAGACGCTTGTTCTCATGGCAGCTATGGAGCTTGCTCAAAAGAATGCAAAACTAGAAAAAGACACCTTAGATCCAACCAGAGTTGGATTCATTGATTCTTCGTCTAGATCTTCTCTTGCATGGTGGGAACATGCTTGGAAGAGATACACTGAATTGAAGGATGATTCAGTCTTTGATCGATACGCTGTGCTAACTTCTATGGCTTCGAACCCGACTAGTCTTACTGCCATCAATAGCAATATTCAGGGATTTGTTACAACTATCTCTGCTGCTTGTGTCGGAGGGCATCATGCCATTAGCCTCTGCTTTCAGGCAATTCGTAAAGGGCGCGCTGATGTTATGTATGCAGGTGGGCATGAATTTCCGCTCATTAAACCACTCATGCAAATGTATTCTGACCCTCAGAGTCGGGTCATGTCTCTCGAAAAGGAAGATCCTAAGAATGCTATTAGACCCTATGATAGAAAACGAGATGGATTTGCGTTAGGCGAAGGAGCAGCCGTCTTATGTATGGAAAGCTATGAGCATGCCAAAGCCCGCGGTGCAAAAATATATGCTGAAGTTTTGGGAACACTGAGTTATAATGAAGCTGACCATGCGATGAGAATGGATATTACCGGAAAGAAAGCTGCCTCTGGAATTAAGAAGCTAATTCAAATTAGTAAAAGAACTTTAGAAGATGTGGATTATTTTTGCGGTCACGGAACGGCAACTTATACAAATGACCTAGCGGAAGGAAGGTCAATGAAATTATTATACGATGGAGTTCCTAAAGAGAAGTGGGCACCACTCGGATCCATTAAACCAATCTATGGACATACATTCGGAGCTGCCGGTATATTAAATGTAGCCGCTACAGCTCTTATGGTAGACAATCAAACTCTTTGTCCTACTATTAATTTGAAAAACGTAGATCCGGAATGCGAACAAGATCATATACCTGAAGGTCCAAGGGAGGCTAAGATTGATTTTGCGATATCACTTGCCTTTGCAATTGGGAGTCAATCTTCCTTTATTTCATTGGGCTCTGTTGATTAAAAGAGAGATTGATTTTTCGCTTTTAATTAGGTTGAAAAACCGATAAGAATTCTAGATTCTTAAATTAATGCGTTATTTTTTTAAAATAAAAGAGGAGAACAAATGAAACTTAAAACAAATGGAATACAAATTACAGGTTACGGAGATTATTACCCTGAGAAAATTTTAACGGACGAAGAAATCCGTGGAAGATTAAAATATCCTGAAATGCATGCAGCAGAAAAAGCAGTTATAGGTGATATTGGAGTCACAAAAAGACATAGAGCAAACGAAAAAGAAACTTCCGTCTTTATGGCTTCCAAGGCTTGTGAGATGGCAATGAAAAATGCCGGTGTGTCACCAGAGGCAATAGACTTATATTTATTTTGTAATTGGACAGAGAGATATTATTTGCCAGACTTAGCTCCGCAAGCATCCCTTCTTAATGGAACTAAGAATGCTTTGGCTTTCGATTTAGGAACAGCATGCACTGGCTTCGTCCACGGAGTCCAAACAGCAAGTTGTTATTTACAGACTGGTAAGTGGAAGAAGGCTTTAGTCGTGGGTGCTGAGAGATTTTCAGAAAGAACAAAAAAAGGTGGTTACGGAGAATTTACCGCTGGAGATGCTGCTGCGGCAGTAGTAATGGAATATACAGGAAATACAGATACGGGTATCATTGATACTTGCTTATTTGATGTTGGAAGTTTAATCGAAGTAATCACATGCAACGCACCTGCTGGGTTAATTAAGAGTTACCCGGATTTAGTTACAAATGCGGCTGATTACACTTTGAAAGCAATTGATCTATTGATGGAAAGAAATGGATTGACCGAGTCGGATATCAAATGGGTTGTTCCGCATCCAGGAACAGATATCGTTGTAAAAGATGTATTGAAGCGCACTAAGATTCCAAAAGAAAAGTATCTAATGAATTTTCCAAAGATGGGAAACGTTTCAGCTGCTTCTATTCCAACTGTTTTGGCTGAGTATTACAACAATGGAACAATCAAGAAAGGTGATGTAATTTTAACTCCGGCAGTCGGTGGTGGTTTTTATTGGGGAGGAATTCTTTACATCGCATAGATAATATTGGGGCTTGGGGCGAAAGTCCCAAATCCCCGATAGGGATAATACCCTTTTTCCTACGGAAAAATATTACATCAAAAAAATAAATTGCATGACAAATTAATATTTAGCAACATAGTTCTTTAATCTGCAAATAGATTCGCGACTTTGAGGATTTTGTTTATTTATGCAAGTAATTGAAGGCTATGAAGTTAAAGAAAAGATCAACACCAATTCGGATATAGAAGTTTATCGGGCAATAGACAAATCTGATAATAAACCAATCATCTTAAAAAGCATTCCAATTCACAACGAATTTCATTCATCGATTATAAATCTCAAAAACGAATACGATATTCTGAAATTTTTATCTTCCGATTTAATGGTAAAGGTTTATTCCTTCCAAAGATATTCTAATGGATTTTTATTAGCGTATGAAGATACAGGTGGAATTTCTTTAAAGCAATATGCCGATGGAAAAAAATTACCACTTGATGTTTTTTATTTAATCGCAATTCGCTTAGCAGAAATTCTTTCCGAGATTCATCGAAAAAAAGTAATCCATAAAGATATTAAACCAGAAAATGTAATTATTAATCCCAATACAATGGATGTGAAACTCATTGACTTTGGAATTTCAACTCGACTTTCTAAAGAAGAAACAAAATGGACGGCGGCTAATGTTCTAGAAGGAAGTATACAATATATTTCTCCAGAGCAAACAGGTCGAATGAATCGATCTGTAGACTATCGAAGTGATTTTTATTCTCTAGGGGTTACTTTCTATTTAATGCTCACAGGAAAACTTCCTTTTGAAAATACAGACTTACTAGAATTAGTTCATGCGCATTTAGCGAAAACTCCTGCTTTGCCACATGAGGTGGATGCAAGTATTCCAATTTCAATTTCTACAATCGTTGGTAAACTTATGGCAAAGACGGCAGAGAATCGCTATCAAACTGCACTTGGTCTTAAATATGATTTAGAATTGGCACAAAAAGAAGATCCTTCTAAATTAATAGAAATTGGTTCCAAAGATTTATCAGATGAATTTAAAATTACGCAAAAACTATACGGTAGATCAGAAGATATAATAAAACTTATCGAAACATTTTCAGAAGTTCATGAAACGGGCATATCTAAGTTAATGCTAATTTCTGGATATTCAGGCGTGGGCAAATCATCGTTAGTCAAAGAAATTAATAAACCAATCACAGCTTCTAAAGGGTATTTTTTAAGTGGAAAATACGATCAATACAATCGTAATTTACCATTTAGTGCTATCATTCAAGTATTTACAAATCTTATTCGTTTGTTTTTAACAGAAAGTCCAGAGAGTATAGATACATGGAAAGCAAAAATAGTAAGTGCTCTTGGTTCAAATGGGAAAGTAATAACAGACGTTATCCCCGAATTGGAATATATCATCGGAGAGCAGCTACCAGTTGCAGAGCTAGGATCTCAAGAAAACTCAAATCGTTTTTATTTAGTCTTTCAGAACTTTATTAAAGTATTTGCTAATATGGAACACCCACTTGCAATCTTTTTGGATGACTTGCAATGGGCGGATTCTGCATCCCTTGGATTGATTAAAAATTTGATGTTGGATTCATCCATGAGATATTTGTTTCTCATGCTTGCTTACAGGGACAATGAAACAGATGGAAATCATCCATTCACAATCATGCTTGACTCTATCAAGAAAGAAAAGTTCGAAGTAGGTTTGATTTATTTAAAACCTCTTTCCGAGGAGAATGTAAATGAAATGCTACGGGATAGTTTATTCTGCAAGTCAGAAGAAGTTGCTCCTTTGGCAGAGCTTGTTTTTCAAAAAACAGGTGGAAATCCATTTTTTATTACAGAGCTTTTAAAACAGCTTACAAAGGAAGAATCAATTACCTTTGATTACGATCATGGAAAATGGCAATGGAATATTGAAAAGATTAAATCTACTCGCATCTCAGAAAACGTTGTGGAATTATTAATTGGTCGCATCCAAAAGCTTTCTGAGAAAACGCAACATATCTTGAAACTTGCATCCTGTATAGGGAATAACTTTGAATTAGCCACACTTTCTTTGATTAACAATGCTTGGCCCCAAGACACTAAGAGAGATTTGGCTGAAACAATCAAAGAAGAATTAATCTATCCTGTTGGAGACAACTACCGATTAGTCGATTCAATGGGTACTGATATTAAAGACATGCGTCGTAATTATGAAACAGCTAAAAAAATTGCCTACAGATTTCAGCATGATAGAGTTCAGCAGGCAAGTTATGAACTAATTGGGGAATCAGAGAAAAAAGCACTCAGGTTGAAGATTGGAAGGATTCTCTTAAAGAGCGAAGGCTGGGAAGAAAATCTATTTGATGTGGTCAATCATCTCAATATTGGTTCTGATTTAATTACAGAAGAATCTGAAAAGAAGCAGTTAATAGAGCTTAACCTACAAGCAGGTAAAAAAGCCAAGAAATCTACTGCTTATAAACCTGCGTTAGAATATTTAGCGCAAGCACATACTATCATGAATAATTTAGGATCTTTCTGGGAACGATACTATGACTTATCTTTGGTTGTGCATCGAGAATTGGCTGAAGTGGAATACCTAAATGGAAATTTTGAAAATTCAGAGCGGTTAATTAACAATATCCTCGAACATGCTAAAACTGATATTGAAAAAGGAGAGATATATCGTTTATTAATTGTGCAGTATACATTATCCGCTAAGTATCCTCTCGCAATTGATGCACTAAAAAAATCCCTTGCTCCATTTAATATTTTTCTTCCTGATAGATTAGGATGATGCAATTAGAAAAGAAATGGATTTTAAATCTTATCTTTAAAAAGCAAAAAAGTCGAATCGTTAGCAGATGAGCCTGAGATGATTAATCCTGAAAATATAATTGCGATTCAGATTTTAACAATTACTATTCCTACATCCTATATTATTCAAGTCCAGAGTTTTGGACAGTCCTCGTCCTTAAAGCAGTCAACTCTATATTTGTTAAATATGGCAATGTCGTGGAAACTTATGGTTATTCGTGTTATGGCATTCTTCTTGCCGCCAGCGGAGATTTTAAGTTGGGGTATGAGTTTGGCAAGTTAGCTGTTACAATTAGTGATAAGTTTAAAAATAAATCAGAAAAATGTAAAGGCAGTAATGTATTTGCCAATTTGATTCATTCGTGGGTCTATCATATTAAGAATACTGTTGAAATCAATGCAGACGGGTTTAATGCAGGATTAGAGTCTGGAGAATTCCAACATGCCAGTTATATCTCATGAATGCTTCGTTAATTTATTTTTTATTCGGGAAAAATTTAAATCAATTGCAAAATGAAATGCAAAGATGTTACATTTTACACAGAAAGTAAAAATAACCTTGCGATTGATACAATTATTGGTAGAGATAATTGATAAGAATCTTTCAGGCAAGTTTAGAATCTGAAATTTTAATTTCGAAACAATGGAAGATATATAATTTTTAGAAATTGTAATTCAACATCAAATTATGTTGTCTATCTGCATATATAAAATTATGCAATCTCAGATTTTTTTTCTTTATGAACGATTTGAAGATGCATTGCGGAAGCTCGAATCAGCCTGCATCGTTGCATTTATAGTAGGGTTACACCCTATTGCAGAGCATAATTTCTATTATTCTCTCATTCTCTGTGCGATGTACAAATATGCAAGCAAAGAAGATAGAATTAAATATATGGAACAAGTGAAGTCCAATCAAAAGCAAATGAAGATATGGGCAGAGAGTTGTTCTGAGAATTTCCTTCATAAGTATTTATTAGTAGAAGCAGAGATAGGACGAATTGAATACAAAAACTGGAAAGCAGCCAAGCTATATGATGAGTCTATTCAGGAAGCGCGTAAGAATGAGTTTGTGCAAAATGAAGCATTAGCGAATGAATTGGCTGCAAAGTTTTGGTTAAAGAAGAAGAATTATCGATTTGCTCAAAATTATTTCTTAGAAGCCTACAATTGTTATGAAGGTTGGGGTGCGATTCGAAAGTGCGAAGACTTAAGAGAGAAATATCCTAATTTCATTACAGAGCAGAAAATTCCCTATGACTTTAGTAAGACCTTATCAAGTACTATGTCTATCTCGACACAGACAGGAAATGGTTCTTCTACTCAACTGCATACAACAAATACTTTGGACTTGCAATCGGTATTAAAAAGTTCTTCTGCGATCTCTGGCGAGATTAAGATTGAAAGCTTATTAAATAAAATTATGAGTATCGTGATAGAGAATGCAGGGGCTCAGCGTGGAGTATTGTTATTAAAGAAGGATAAGAAACTCTATGTGGAAGCAGAAGGCTCTATCTCTTCAGAAGAAGTGAGCGTAATGACTAATATCCCCATTGAGCAGTTTGCGGACATTGCAAGTTCTGTTGTATACTATGTAGAAAGAACGAAAGAAAATCGTGTTTTAATCAATGCCGCAAATGATGAAAAGTTCAATAAGGATTTGTATATTTCTAAGAATCAAATCAAATCTATTTTATGTGCTCCGATCATGAAGCAGGGTGAGTTAACGGGAGTGTTGTATTTAGAGAACAATCTATCTACCGGTGCATTTACGGCAGACAGATTACAGGTAGTCAATGTGCTGTCCTCGCAAGCTGCTATTTCTATTGATAATGCGCTACTCTATGCAAACATGGAGCAGAAAGTAAAAGATAGAACAAAAGAATTAGCAGAGACTAATGATAAGTTGGCGGAGAAGAACCAGCATATAACGGATAGTATTAATTATGCGAAGACCATTCAGGAAGCCATTCTACCATCTAAGACTGCGATTGGAAATTCTCTGAGAGATTTCTTTATTCTGTTCAGACCGAAAGACATTGTCTCTGGCGATTTTTATTGGTTTACTCATTTTGAAGGTTACACCTTTATAGCCGCAGTGGATTGCACGGGACATGGAGTTCCCGGTGCTTTTATGTCAATGATTGGTAGTTCCATTTTAAATCAAATCGTGAAAGAACAACGTATATTAGACCCAGCACTTATCTTGAAGCATTTGAATAATAATGTACGTCATGCGCTAAGACAAGACGTAAAAGAAGATGCATCTCGTGATGGAATGGAAATATGCTTTTGTCGAATCAACGATTCTGGAGACGAAGCAGTGTTTGCCGGTGGTCATAGGACGCTCTATATGATACGAGGAACGGAGCTTATTTCTATTAAGGGAGATAAAGAATCCATCGGCGGAAAGCAGAAAGAAGAGCGTGTATACACAAATCACGAGATTAAAATAGAGAAGGGAGTTCGCACGGTGATTTATCTCACCACGGATGGATTCCAAGATCAACCAAGCCCTGAATGGAAAGAAAATTGGATCAAAGGGATTGCAAGAAATGATTCAAAAGCATTATTCTGTATCAGGCTTAGAGCAGAAGAAGTTGTTCGAAGATGGACTTGATGCCCATACTCAAAATAATTCCGAGCCTCAACGGGATGATATCACTCTGATTGGAATTATCTTGTAATTTTTAGGTTTTTAAGGGAAAGAGTTTATTGGGATTGACTCAAAAAACTATTTTGGCATAATGCAACTATTCATTTGGCTTCTAGGCTTCTTGGTCAGGGAATACTTGGGTTTTGGACTAAGTTCGAGTAACCAAAATCAATGTTAAAGATATTATTGACAATAATACAAATTTTAGGTTAGTGTAAATTCTTATGAATGAAAGTGGTGGACTATACAACCAGTATCTCGAAATTAAAGATCACAAGATACTCGTCTCATTTAAAGGCGCGATATCTCAGGAAGTCTTAACCGAATTCGGTACTATGATTAAATCTTCTTTGAGTGCCGAAACTAATACTAAGCGTATCTTTGCTGTATTTGTTGAGCTTGCTCAAAATATAGTCCATTATTCTGCCGAACAGCAGCCAAATGCAAATGGGCGAGCAGGCGTAGGAATTATAATACTTAGAGAAAAGCAAAACCTATTTTTTCTAAGTTCAGGGAATATGGTTCCCAATGAAAAGGTAGAAAAAATTAAAGCAAAGTGCGAGAAAGTAAACGCAATGAATAAAGATGAACTCAAGGCATATTATCAAGAGTTAATTCGTGGTGAACGTCCTCAAGATGGAAGCCGCGGTGCTGGACTTGGTCTTGTTGATATTGCACGTAAATGCGATAGCCCTATTGAGTGCACCGTCGATCGTGTAGATGACGAGATATCATTTATGACTCTTTCTGTATCTTTTAAAAAGGACATTTAATAATGGATAAAATTCTTATACAAAAAACCAAAACCTCACCGGAAATCATTATGGATTTTGAGAGAGGTATTCTAGATATAATTGGTGAGTCTTATCCTGAAAATGCAGTCGGATTTTATAAACCTGTATTTGACTGGCTAAACTCAGCTACTAGTGCCAACATTCCGATAACTGTAAATTTTCGCTTAGATTATTTTAATACAAGCTCTTCCAAGTGCGTGATAGATATTCTTGATATTTTAGATAAATACCATGGAAACGCTGGAAAGGTTTCTGTTAAATGGTATTATAAAGAAGATGATGACGATATGCTAGAAACAGGTGAAGAGTTTTCTAGTGATATTAAAGTTCCTTTTGAGCTTCTTTCCTACTCCTAGCTCTTATGGCAGGTGAAAATTCTAATGAAAAACATGAAGAAATTTTCGAGCATGAATTCGAAATTCTTCAAAGAATAAAAGAGCATTTTCAAGTTACATCAGACAAGGATTCTAATCTAGTCGAATATAAGATTTTAGGAGAAAACTATGAGCAACTCCTAAGACAGAGCATTAAGCTTATGAAGATTGGGGATTCTACCCAACGAAGACTGATTAAAACACAAAACCAACTCCAAGAAGCAAATGATCAAATTGAAAAGTCTTACAATAATTTAAAAGCACTCAGTCAATTTGGACAATCAATTACAGCAAGTCTTGATACTAAAGAAATTATTCTCTCTGTTCATAAGCATATAGAAGCTATGATGTCTACCGATATACTTTCCATCGGGATGTATGAAGAAGACAAAAAAATGATCAAGTATAAATTCTGCGTTAAGAATGGAGCCTATGTTCCTTCTCTTGCCTCAGAGAGATTAAAGGAAAAGAATTTTCCTCTCTCTGCTTTGAAAAAAAACAGGAGATCATCGTAGAAGATATTTATACAGAATATCCAGATATGGTTGCAAGTGTAAAAGAACTATGGGATGAAACAACAAAGTCACTTGCCTTTTTCCCATTGAAAGTGGAAGACAGGTTTATTGGAATTCTCACCGTTCAAAGTTATGGAAATAAAGCATATTCTGAAAATCAATTGAACGTATTACGAACATTAGCCTCTTACGTAGGCATTGCCATTGATAATGCAGACGCATATAAGAACCTTTCTAAAAAGAATAAACAACTCAATGACAATATTGAAAAGATCAATTCCCTCAATGAAGGCATAGAAAGAGAAAGACAGAAATCCGAAAAGTTATTATTAAATATTTTACCTGCTTCCATTGCAGAGCGTCTAAAAGCTGGCGAAAATGTTATCTCTGATTTTTTTCCAGAGGCTACTGTGATGTTTGCCGATCTAGCTGGATTTACAAAGATGAGTGCCAAATTAGCTTCGCCGGAGAAACTCGTTATTATCCTCAATGATATTTTTACAGAGTTTGATATGGTCGCCAATAAATATGGACTCGAAAAGATTAAAACAATCGGTGACTGCTATATGGTTGCCGGTGGTATTCCTGTTACGAGTGCAGACCACACAGAGAGAGTAGGCTACGCATCCATTGATATGCTAAGAGTGTTTACTGAGATAAAAGCAAATTGGAATATGGATTTTGGAATTCGAATTGGAATGCATGTGGGTTCTATTGTAGCCGGAGTAATCGGTCAAAACAAATTCGTTTACGATTTATGGGGTGATACTGTAAATACAGCTTCTAGAATGGAATCCCATGGTGTGCCAGGAAGAATTAACTGCTCCCAGGAAATATACAATAAATTAAAAGATAAATTTGTTTTCGAAGACCGCGGTGAAATGGAAGTAAAAGGAAAAGGCATTATGCATATGTTTTTTCTGAACGATAAAAAATAACCTAAACTATTAGTGGGAAAAGATTACCTATGATTTGTCTTAAATCAGTCCAATGCTTTTCCACTTTGTGGGCGGTCTTTGTCTAATGCGATTCCTGTGGATTTGTAGGGCGGTTGTGTCCTGTATGCTCCGAGCCATTAAGCCTTGAAACAAACATTAATCGTGATAAACTAGTTCTTGGAAGGATGAGAGAATATCTTTCGAATTGGCAATCATCGGGTAAAGTCAGTAAGAAAGCAATCACAGAAATTGAAGATGCATTGGCAAATACTGATTTGCCGAAAAAAGAGCAAGCAAATCCATCGTTTGGAATTATAAGCTTGTTCTTACAGTGGGTGCAAAGCCTAATCACAGTCTTCTTTGTCGGTATTGGCTCTCTCTTTGAGCCAATGATAGTAAAGCCCAAAGCGGCAAATCATAAATATTCACATTCCGGCAAAGAAATAGATTCTAGCTATGAGAATTTGACAGAAGGAATTCTTACTGAGGATAATAGTCGTATATCGGGGTTAGATAGTCTTTCCGAGATGGACGAAAAACCTAGACGTAGAAAAGGTAAATACAGCGTTGATCCATTTAAGGAAAGTATTAAAGAAGAGCCTGCGTTTGAAATCTGGTCAGGACTTCGTCCTTTATTTAATGAATACATCTGGTGGTTCATCGGATCTCTCTTAGTATTAACAGGCTCTATCATGGGAATCAGAGAAGCATGGCTTGTGCTTTCAGGGATTAATCGTCATTTGACAGTGCTAGGCGCAGTTGTCTTGTATCAATTTTTATTCACTGCACTCGGAGTATTTCTTGGGACTAGGTCAATTATTACGGGAAGACTTCTTTCGGTAATTTCTCTTCTATTGCTTCCCGTTTCATTTTCTGTAGTGTCTGATGTGCTTAGCGTAAATATAGTCCTAGGTCTTATAGCTCTTTTTATTTTAATGGGGCTTACTTCAGGTATCCTATCTATCATAGCTAAATTATTTCAGTTACGGGCTAAAGGTTTTATTGTAGCCATATTGCCTTCCCTTGCCTTATTATCCATAGCTTCTTTAGTAGGTAGCAGTATAAATTTAATTCTACTCAGTTTCCTTCCTCTTTTGGTGGTTGGATATGTTGGAAGTAGAGTGATTCAGTCAAAGGTTTATAGCAAAGGATTATTCTTACTTTCTATTTATGCTGCCATTTCTGTATTGATTGTTTGTTTAAACCAAATTCCAATGGAAGGTAATCTACAGTTTGCCTTTGGGACTTTAGAACTAGGAATTCTTCTTCTCTGGATTTTAGGCTTATCCGCAATATTAGTTACTGCATTCGGAACTCTGGGTAAAACAAACGAAACAAAGAGATTATATGTTGTTCTCGAAATATTCTTTTTAGCTGTTGCGCTAGCTATTTCCTCTGCGGGAGGAATGTTCATTTTAATTACTGCCAATACAACTCAATTCGTATTTGCAATTTTACGGGCGGTTTATATTACCTTGCCGCTTCTTTCTACTGTCCTTTTTTTAACGACGGTCGCCCGTCATGAAATGTCTATTCATCCATTCATGATATTGTCTATTTTCACTGGCTTCCTTTTTGGATACGAGATATTCCCAATGACTCATTGGTCTTTTGCGTTTGCATCTTTTGTTCCCATTACAGGAATGTTTTTTCAAAAAAGACAATCCATTAGAATGCAAAAACTTTTAATCTTTTGGGGAACCTTCGTTGGATTAATATCCTGTTCTATTCTATTAGCGATTACACTTCGTTTGCCACAAAATCAAAATATGGAAGTATTTCTACTGCTTCCGATTTTAGCTACAGGACTTTATTATGGCTTCGTATCACACCAAGTAGGTGGCTGGTCAAGATCTGCGTTACATCTAACTGCATCCTTTGGTATATTTGTATTCATGAATACGCTTCTTATTTATTTTTTGCCTAACAGCGAGTTGTTCTCAAGGATGGGAATTGCATTTGGTCTAATCAGCAGTATTTATTACCTTTTAGGAATTGAGTTTGAAAGAAGGCTTTTAAACAAAAAGGAGGGTTATGATTTTCAACCTTTTGATGATATTTCTCTTCTCGCCGGTGCACTTTCTTTTTTAAGTCTAGTATTTGTAACGAGCACTAGTTTTATTGAAAATTCAGTTGGTATAATTATTGGAATACTATTAATTATGCGCTCTTTTAGAGACAGGAGTAGTCTTACCTCCTTTATAGGAGCCATGATACTTTCTCTTGCTGTTTTTCGATTAACATTAAATTCTTTTGATGTTATTAGCACGGCAAATGCTTCGTTAGCTGCTGCTTCCATCGCATTAGGTGCGGGAGTTCTTTGTGTCCTATTTCCTAATTTTAGCCCAACACCTGTAATCGCGAGAAAGGTTTTTTATGTATTACGGTTACCATTTTCTGCGCATGGATTAGTGCTGATTCGAAATGGATTATCGGCTACTTCTCTCCTTTATGTTTTACATAGCATTGGATTGACCATTACATGGTTTGGAATTGTAGATCAACCAGAGAGAAATTTTGTTATTCTATCGGGAGTAATTCTTGCTATTGTTTTTGTCTTAGCCTTTTTTTCTCGAGCGTTCAATTCCTTTTATCTGCGAGGTTCAACTGTTTCGCTTGCACTTATTTTTGTATGTATTGGATTAGCTGCTGTCGCGAATCGAATCGGTAGACCTTTGTCGCCTAACGTTGTGGGACTTAATCTTTCCCTTGGAATTATTGCACTTTGGATATTCTCGCGAGTCTTGTTTTTTACTGGTCAAAGAATTGCAGATTGGTTAGACAATTCTATACAGGGTAATTTTTATCATCATGTTCCTTTGACGGCAATGCTTTTGCTCGGTCTTGTTTTACTCCTAGATATTTTTCTTTTGCAACCTGCAAATATCTCTCGCTTTTTATATATTACCCCGCCAACGTTTTTCATCGGAGCAGGACTCGCCGCTTTCTTCTATAGTCGTTCTATAAACACTGTAATTCCTTTACATATTTCTAGTGGGTTAATGATTTTAGCCTCTGCATTAAGCTTTGCGCAAGAGGCTATTTTGGGAACAAAGTTAATTCCACTTGATTTACCCGGAAGTCGATGGGTTCCTGTCATTACCGAACAAGCATCTAGGAGCGGAGATTGGTTAAATCCAATTTACTTTTTACCCCCGAATTTGAATCAGGCAATATTGATTATCCGCGCGACAACAGGGATTGCATTCGCAGGTGCTATGTATGCTTTATTTGTATTGGTTCTACCATTGAGTGCACTTGGTGCAGCAATGCGAAAAATTATTTTTAAACGCGAAGACTATCTCCCTTTACAATCTATTTTCGTAGCTTGGTCATTTATATGCATTGGAATGATTTCTATCATTGCTTTTCAATACGCATTTATTACACCTGCATGGATTGCACTATTGGCGAGCGCATTACTCATATTTGCCCGCTATTCTAGAGAAGGAAATGCTTCTTTCGCGATTAGTGGAATTCTAATTTTACATGGTATGGCGCATCGGGACTCTATATATCCTGTTACGATTGGACCTGTATTTGCAGTCATTGCTCTTCTTATGGTTATTGCGGTGAAGCCATTTAGTTCTATTTCGAAGAAGCCTTATAGTAGAATTCTAGAAAGTTTTCATGCAGGAGCTTTTATTTATTCAGGAATAGGTATCATATACGCGCTTGCTAGTTTGTCTGCGGCTAGTTTCGATAATGCGGTTCCCGGTTTAATTCTTGCTATGTTCTTAGGACTCGGCGGAGTATGGATGCAAACCTTTACCTTGGGGATTAGCTTATTTATTGGTTCTATGTCTTTGTTTATTGGAGCATTTCAATGGATTGCGGGGCTTACAACGTTTGCCGCTATGGCGAGCGTGATTGTATTTGGTTTTTCAGGAATAACCTCCTTTCCTCTATTATGTGAGTATAGTTTTTGCTCGGAGGCTAATACTGTTAATTCCCTTCCGGGGATGATTCCTTACTTTGCACTTATACTTTCTATCGTGATAGGTTTGGCTAATTTCTGCTCTCTTCTTATAAGAAAGAAGCGTGAGGATTTTTCAATAGGTCTGCTTTATGGATCAGATGTTTTAATCTTAATGATTGGATTTTTGATTGCCATCTTTGTTCGATTGAACATTCCATCAGGTTTACTGTTTAATGAGTATGCTTTGATCTCTGCAATTCTTTTAGTGATTCTTATTTCTATTTTTACTTCTATTCTATATAAAAAACCGCGGCATATTTATTTTACCCAAACATCGATTGCTACTCTCTACATAGCTTTAAAGCCTGCTTTTCCTGAAGTCTTGACTCCTGAGGTTGATGCAATCGTAGCATTAGTCTTTGGTTTTATATTAACGGGGATAACAACGGTTGCACGTAGAGCTGAAATTCCTCCCTTACAAGAAAGCACTCGTCGTTTTGCTGCTATCATGCCTGTAGTGGCTGCGATGGTTCTACCTACAGAGTTTAATTATGGAAATGCAGGGATGGCAACTTTCTCTTCTGCATTGTATGCCGCCCTCGCAATCACTTCTTCTAATCGCATCTATGCAGTGCTTGCGGCAGTAGCGGCTAATCTCGCTATATTCACTGCTATTATGGCGTCTAACGTTCAAGGACTTGAAGTTTACTTGGCACCGGTGGGACTTTTTACTTTATTTCTAGGACATATTTATAAAGAAAATCTAACGGAACAAGCAAGAAAGATCATTCGTATTGGAGGAGGCTTACTTCTCTATTTACCTGCCGCTGTAAATATTAGTTTTGAAATGGGGCGTGCGTCAGACGCAATGTATGCTGTTGTATTTGGAATGCTCTGTCTTTTAGGAATCTCTGCTGGAATGATTTTTCAGATTCGCTCTTATTTATTTATGGGAGTAAGCTTTTTTACGCTCAATCTTGCTGCTAATCTTTTGCAAACAGGACTTAGAGATCAGCGCATGGGATTTATTCTTTTATCTTTTGCAGGGCTATTCATTATTGGTAGTCTAGTTTTTTATACTTTGAAGAATAATCAGATTCTAGGTTTTGTAGAGAAAACACAAAAGAAACTGGCTAAATGGGAATAAAGATTAATTAAAGATTACCACCGATGAACACCGAGAGCACCGATAAAGGATGCGATAGGTCTTTAATATTTATCATTTGGCTTGAATCCAAATGATTTTTTTCATTCTCTTATCGGTGTTCATTCCACCCTTCGCTTCATATATTCGCGACCTTCGCCTTCACCTAGTAATCAGTTCTTTTTAATTTATAGAGGGACAACATGGTGAGTCAATGCATTGGCTCACCATGTTTTCAAATTATGCTGATTTTAATTTCTTGCGAAGGATTATGCCCATGGAAATACCAAAGACGGCAAGAGATATAGCAATGAAAAGATTTGTATTTGACTCAGTTCCTTTTAAGTAAGCAAGTAAATTGCTTGGCTCAGAAGGAAGAGGATAAACTTTACCACTTGTTACTGTTGTATACCAATCCTTGTCGTTCACTCCTTTTGATGTTGCCCAAGAGTTAAATCGTGAGTAACCGGTAACACTTGCATTTCTAATATCTTGTCTCTCTAAAGGCCAAGCCCAAACGCCCGGAACCATGATTGCCCAAGGAAATCCATTTGAGTCCATATACAGATCTTTGCCTTCTGCATCAAAGTATCTTCCAGGAAAGAAAATATTTTGGTTTGTGTTGATGACTTGCAGATAAATATTGTAAGGCGCAGAACCGACTACACTTCTTGCTACTGGTGTATTAAAAATAACCTTGATCTTTGATACATGACCTGGCGCATAAGTTTGATTTAACTCAACGTTTTGGGAGCTAATTGTATTTGCACTGTTACCAAGTATTGTTAAACCTGCGTCTAGCTGAGCACTTGTTGGGGTAAATATCGTTAGTCCAGTGTTATTTGGAACGCCTGCTGCATCTGTAATTGTGCTTTCGAAGGAAATGTTTACAGTATTTGGAAATAGAAGATTCAGTTTATGACGATAACCTGCACCTCTGGCTACGTGCTGGTATGCTCCACGCACTTCTACAATTTGACCCTGTGCATTCAAATCTTCTTCATTGTAAAATTGGACTACATAGTCATTTAAATCTGCATCCCCTGCGTTCGGATATAAATCTTCAAAGGAAATTGTATTTACACCAGTTGCAGGAAAACGAATCTTCGTAGCTTTTTTAGGATCATCCGGATAAAAATCATGTTGGTCGTCAATTCCATCTCCATCTCTATCAGCGATTTGTGTTCCATTGCCGGTTGGATTAGAAATTGGAAGTGTAACATTTCCAATAGAACTAATTGGTTGATTCGTTGAAGTTCCATTTGTAGTGACTGGGACTTGCAGTGGAACAACTACAGGCTGACTTGTCGAGCCTCCTGATGTTATTGTTACATTTACTTGAGTCGTTGTGCTAGGAACTGTTACGCTACCTGTAACATTTCCACTTGCATCAGTGACTTGTTGTAATAGCACATTATTCTCTGTTGGATTTGTAATCGTGACAGTGGCTGGACTTACAGGATTACCCTGATTATCCGTAACGGTCATATTAACTGGAATAGTTGTATTTGTTTGGTAGGTAAATGGTGTGTTGCCGCTAGGATTGACTGTAACCGTAGCACTGGGTTGTGCATCAGCTAAAGTTGTCGCGGTAGAGGTAGAACTTGGTATGCTCACAGTAGCAACGCTTGCAGGATTATTTGTGTTAGCCGTATTCGCGCTATTACCTGTAGTTCCTACACTCGTAGTTGTTGGTGCTGACTCTTGAGCAAGACTTTGAATTGGAATGAGTTGTTTTTTCTTTTGATCGCAACCTACTAGGGCGATAGCCAAAACGAATACTATTGAAAGAATTTGTTTCATATTGATCCTCCACGGGGATTTTTTTCCATCTTTGTATATATGGACTAGAAATTAAAGTAAAAACTGTCAAAAAGTAATTAACTTGAGGATTTTCGTCGTTTGCGATACTTTGAGTGTTGAGAAATTTTTGGACTAGTGATTGGGGAAGGGAGCATACTTATCTTATCTTCTAGGATTTTATTTTTTTGCTGTTCAATTTTTAATTGATCTTCGATTTCTTGCATTCTGTTTTTCAAAAGTCGTTCCGAATATCCGATTCTAGTAGCGAGAGTTTGAATCAGTTTCAATGAAAAGTCGGGATTACTTTTTATAAGAGCTTCCAGGTTATCACCATCTGCTGTTGCCACTACACAGTTTGTCATGCAGACTGCGCTTGCTGATCTTGGTTGATTTCCGAGGATGGACATCTCTCCAAAAATTTCTCCAGCTTCTACAAATCCTAAACTAATTTTCTCTCCTGCCTCTGTGTGCTTACATACTTCAATACTTCCCTTTTTTAGGAGATAGAATTTTTTTCCAGTTTCGCCTTCTTTGAAAAGAATGGTTCCGGCGGTATAATAGTTATTATGCTCCATCACAGTTGATTCTTTTACAAATAGTTTTCTAATCTTCTTAAAGCCTGGAAATTTGAGATTGTATAAAATTCCTTTTCCTAATTTGTAAAGTTCATATTGAAATAGAAAACGATGAAAGCCTTTCGGGAGTGTTTCAAATCGAACGATACTTCCCATCGGTCGCTCAAAGTCTTCGTGGTTATCCCAAATCACAGTTCCTTTAATTGTAGGAGATTTAAAATCAGAATATAGATAAGAAATTTCTAATTTGTGTCCAATCTCGAGTGTATCAAAAGTCCTAAGAAAACTATTAAATGAAGTCACATCGGAGCCAACCATTGACTTTGTATCGAGACCCTTTTCTACGTTTACTTCCATGATGATAGGAATGCTAATGATACTGTTTTTGAAATATTCTGGATTGATTGCGCCTAGTAAAAATAAATTAAATCCAAGCACGATGGGGTAAATGGCAAACAGTGTAATCATTTCAAAATCGTTCAGTTTTAAATCAAAAATATAAATGAGTTGAGCTTGAAAAAGATAAAAAACTACAGAGACTAACAGCAACAATCCGATGGCGATTCCTCTTTTGACACCAATTGAAATAGAAAAGAAAGGAACAAATTCGGCATTCTTTTTTCCCATTGAGCGGATAATCCATCTTTCATACTGAGGTTGTAGTTGGATTGCCTCCCAGTCTTCAAGGGAAATATTTTGTTTTTCTAATTCACTCGTATGGGGTAGTGCGAGTGCACGAGCCATTAAGTATTCCAATGCAAGAATTAAAAAAACCAATTCCGGACCAATCACATACGTAATTTCATTTCCAATCAAAAGACAGGAATCATAAATCCCGTGAAACAAAAGTGGAATGGTATAAGCATAAATTAAATTGCTAGTTCTATTCTTGGTCGTGTAGTAAGCCTGTCTTAGCGCGAGGTAATAGGCTATTATCCCACAGGTAGTAATATGCAGTGGAACAGAAGTAAACATCCGCAAAAAAATCATGGAGGAATTTGTTTGGATGGCGTAGAAAATATTTTCTAAAGCAGAAAAACCAATTCCTAAAAACATTCCAAAGCAAACACTCTCATTGACATTGAGCTTGGAATATTGTTTTTTAAAAAGAAAAAACAAAAACAAAAATGCAGTTGTTTTCTCGAAGAGTGCTGCATTGATGAAGCCTGTAAGAATCTTGGTATCGCTCTCAAAAAAATCATCCAACCAAGGAAATACTAGGAGTAGTAATGCTGCTTGCAGGACACCATATAAAAAAGCGTCTAGGAAAACGCTAAACCGAGAGTTCTTGAGAAAATGCCTCTGATATAAAAGAATAAAAAGAGGAATAGGTAATAAAGAGAGAAAAAGTTTTTCAATTGAAAGCAACTAATAGTCCTTTACCTTTTTCGAACCGGTTTTTTGACTTCTTCTTTCAAATCGCGCTCGCGGATTTCTCGAATGGGCTCAGCCTCAGCTCTGAGTTCTTCTTCTAAAATATCATCCGGCTGCTCTTCTTTCACTTCCTGTGAACTGCAAGCTGAGAATTGAAGGGAAATAACGATTAGGATTAAGTAATATAGTATTTTTTTCATAATTTATGGGATAAGAATAATAGAATGCTTTAAAATATGCAAGTGATATTTTTTGACTAGTCTTGTTTCTTGGCTTTCCGTAAAGTCGTTGCCATCGAGGCAAGGAGGCACAGAGAATGGCAGTTTATCATTAGTTAGTCTTTGTTTTTTTATCTTTTTATTTGCTTTTTTTGAATTGAATTAAGCTATTAGTAAAATCATTGCACATAAACTTAGGTTGAATTAGTTTAAAAAATAATTAGGAGTGTGGTGTCTATGTTAAACAAACTTTGGTTTGCTCTTTGTGTTTTTATCTTGAGCGTTTCTATATCTGCTGAGGTGCCGGTCGAAGTGCATGTAAAAAATTTATCATCTGGATCGGATTCAGATAAAATTTCTGCATGTCATTTTCTTGGAAAAGAAAAACAAGAGTCAAAATATCTATCTGAAATACAAGAGGTTCTTAAGACAACCGACAATTCGCGAGTAGCCGTAGCCTGCGCGAATGCGCTCGGGTATATCCAAGAAAAAGGAAGTTCTACTACTGCTCTCAAAAATAAAATCATGTCTGAATCGAATTCCGATGTGGTCTATGCCTGTCTTGCTTCCATTGTGAATATCGCAATCAAAAATGGATACGAGGCAGATGCAAAGTCAGCAGTGCAATACTCGGATATCAATCACAGAAGTGATGAATTTGTTGCTGATTTAATTGACAGAATCAAGAAAAAGTTCAAAGAGTAATCCGTGTTATCCACATTAGAGCTAACGCGTTATTCTAGAAATATCTTACTATCCGAGGTAGGAAGAAAAGGACAGGAGAAATTAAAAGACTCAATGGTTACAGTAGTAGGAGCAGGGGGGCTTGGAAGTCCCGTCTTATACTACTTAGCCGCTGCGGGAGTAGGAGCAATTCAAATCATTGACTCTGATAAAGTTGATCTTACCAATCTACAACGCCAGATTCTTTACAACACTTCATCGGTTAATAAGGATAAGGCGGAAGAAGCGGAGTCGGTATTGCGGAGTCTAAATCCCAATTTGAGCATTCTTTCGCAAAATGCGAGATTAACCGCTTCCAATATAGAAGGAATTTTTCAGGGCTCCAATTTAATCATTGAAGGATCTGATAATTTTGAAACAAAGTTCTTAGTAAACGATGCCTGTCATTTTTTAAATATCCCTCTTATCCTTGCGGGTATTCTGAGATTTGAAGGACAGGTCATAGGAATTCTACCAAAGCAAACTTCTTGCTATAGATGTATCTTTCATTCTCCGCCGGATGCAGACAGTGTCCCCAATTGCGGCGAAGCAGGAGTAATCGGTAGTGTCGCGGGCATCATTGGCTCTATACAAGTAACGGAGTCTATTAAATTCTTACTCGGTCAAGAGCAGGGGCTATTTGGTAGTATCCTTTCAGTGGATGCAAAGACAATGGAGTTTAGAAAAATTTCCATCCCCAAAAACAAAGCCTGTCCTCTCTGCGGAGAAAATCCAAGTATTACAAAGATTGAAGACATTGTATTAAAGACTTGTGATTGGGAATAAAGATTTGCCAAGCTTCGATAAACTCTGGACAGACGCTAAGCCCAGAGTTAGAGATAATTTTGGCATTGCATTCGAAAGAGCTTGGAAAATATCTCGCAAAGACGCTAAGCAGCAAAGGTGAATCCTTCCTAAATACAAACCGCATTTAATCCATTTCCTTCTTTACAAAGAGCAGAAAATGTGATAAAAAGAAATTAACTTATGAAAACATTTCGAGTTATGATTGCTGGCTTTATCTTTTGCCTTTTTTTACAGAGAGTTGTTCTTCTGTGATTCAGGGAGAAATCATTGCAAGGGGAAATCCAACTGGAGATTTTATTCTGAATCCAACGGGCTGCTATTCGGGAGCGAGAATGCAATTTTACGGAATCATTCTTACGCAAACAGAAAACAAAGGACTTGTTTTAACTGGTATCATTGATCCAATCAGAGGTAAGTTAATTAAATTGAGACTTCCCGATTCCTGTCAATCGGATGATTACGATGACTGCAAAGAGATTTTTATTTCAAAAGAATCTTGCAGTGTGTATAAAATTAAAATAGAACCAACAAATGTGATGGTAAATAAAGTTCGTGCGTTAAGAGGCAAATTGGAATTAGACTGTAAATTCCAAGAAGGCGGAAGCATAAAGGGAAAAATTGAATTTGACTACTGTCATTAAAATTGATTATGAGGGTTTAAAACTATGAAACTGTTTAATAAAATGATTCTAATCTCTTTTCTTTTTTTAAATATCCGATGCACAATCTTTGAAATTATTTTTAGCCCAAAAAGCGAAGGAAAAGTTCTATTTGGTTATATGGATAAAAAAGGAAAAGAAACAATTCCTCCCAAATACAAAAAGGCTCATCCATTCAAAGAGGATTTAGCAAATGTAAAATATGAAAATAATCTCTGGGGATTTATTGATAAGAAAGACAATCGTGTGATTGAAGCAAATTACTTTGATGCAAAGGAATTCTCAGAAGGCTTAGCTGCGGTTAAGGTAAATGATGCTTATTCGGCAAAGAACTGGGGTTATGTCAACAAGACGGGGGAGATGGTGATTAGCCCTTCTTTTTATTCTGCTGGAGAATTTAGAAATGGAATTGCGCGTGTTACGTTAGAATATACAAAAAGATCCGGTTTCGCAAATCATTTACACGGATATATAAACAAAGAAGGAAAAATCATTGCGACTGATAAAGATAGAACCACTTCGTTAGAAAGGGATAATCATTCTTATGCGGATGGATTGTTACCGGTAAAGACTCCCGACGGATGGGGCTTCCAAAATCTAGCGGGCGAGATGATTACAAAAGACAGCTACTATGAAATACGTAGTTTTTCAGAAGGCATGGCGGCTGTAGCGGTTAATATTGATAGTCCAGATACTCTAAAGAAATTCTCAGACCTAATAGGTGGAGTGCCTGGAAGTGTAATCAGTGTAGTGTCTGGAACAAATACTGTTATCCTCTGGGGCTATATAAACACCTCAGGGAAAATGGTGATTCCTTTTACTTATTTGCAAGTGACTCCGTTTACAAATGGATTTGCCGTGGTCAATAATTTGAAAGTAGATCCTATAAGTAAGAGTGGATATTTTTTTATCAATAAAAAAGGAGAGAATCAATACAATTCGAGCTTTGAGTTCGCTAAGGGTTTTTCTAGCGGACTTGCCTGCGTTACGTCTATTTCAGACGAAAGAGGAAATACAAAGTCTTACTATATAAATCCCACCGGTAAAAAGGCATTAGACTCAGTCGATGGAAGAGAGCTTTTTAGTTGCGAGCCTTTTAGCGATGGAGTTGCCTTTATTCGAACCAGTGAAACTTTCCAAAAAGATCAAAATTCATTTGCCGAGTTCACTTATAGAGAGGGTTACATTGACAATAAGGGTAATCCTATTTATCCGCTCTCCATACAAAAAGACTTTGATGGACTTAGAACTTTCTCCAATGGAATGGCTATGTTCAATCGGTATTTTAAAAATTAGAATAGAATTAAAACGATTACCACCGGTGAATACTGATACAAGATACGATAGTTTTTAAATATGTGCAGTTTCGCTAAGCAATAGCTCTGATAATATTTTGATTTAGGATGATTCCTTTTAACAGAGCGACTAATACTGGTTAGTCGAAATAACAAAAAAATACAACGCTCGAATTCAAATTATTATATCTAAAAAATCTCTCTGTGTATTCTTGCCTCAGCGCCAAATGCATTTTTTAAAAACCTTTGAATTCGAATAGCCTTGGTATATACTTGAGTAAATAGAGTATAGTTTTTGTGACTTTTTGAAAAACAGCAAAAACAAAGGGATTTTTGACGAAAACGGAAAAATCCGAAAATTGTAAAAAAACTTAAAATCTACCTAAAATTGAGTATATACAAAAATCGCCGTCTTTAAAAAAATGGCATGAAACGTTAGGCGATATATGTAAAAAAAGTAAATTCCAGAAAAAATATATTGCCTATATATTCCGAATTATTTTTTTTAAAATTATGAAATCAAATGGTCAAAAATTAGAAATTAAGGGTAAAACGTTAGTTGGTAAATCATATCTCAAATCTTCAAAGTTTCTTGGATTGAGCTTGTTGGTCTATTTGCTATTAGCTGCTTCTAGTCTATTTGCGCAGGCGAAGTTGCCTACACTGGCAGTGCTGAATTTTAAATCAGATGGAAGTTTAAAAGAAGCACAGCTTCAATCTATCAGCGAGAAAGTGAGCAGTGGGATTGGAAAACAGGGAAGGTATACAGTTTTAGATAGAGGCTCTACGAAAGAACGGTTAAAAGAAATAGCCGATCAGCAGTTGGGACTTTATGATGAAATCAAAATCACGGATGCGACTAAAAAACTAGGTGCAGAAAAGATTTTAGTGGGAAGTGTTACGAAGTTTAACACGGCGTATTCGATATCCGCTAAAATTATAGATGTAGGAAGCGGGAAAATTGACAACGAACAAACCGAAACAATTGAGTCTCTAGATAAAATATCAGATGGCGTAGAGTCGATCGTAAAGAAATTCAGCAGACAATCCGTGGTTGTGACTAAGAAGGGAATGTTGTGGCGATCTGCTATTATCCCCGGTTGGGGTCAGTTGTATAGCGGGATTGCGGTGGACAATAGAAGAGAAAGAATCAAAGGACTTTCTTTTATGGGTGCGGGATTTCTTTTTGGAGCAGGTCTACTCGTAGCAAATGCAAACTATCAAAGCGCAAAATCAGACGTAGCCTCAAAAGAGAGACTCGATACGCTCGTATTCATTGCTTCTGGAAATACATTTAATCCATTGGGATTGATTACCTATTCTCTGGCAAACAGTGCTTCTGGAAAGATGGATAGTGCGGCTAATACTGCTTCGCTTGCATCGGTGTTATTCATTGGAGTGTATGCGATTAACTTACTCGATGTTATCATATTTGGAGGACATGATGCTGTCGCAGGAGGTAACTCGCTCTTCAACACCAATCCCTATGCCAAGACAGACGGGTTTAAGCTCAACACCTATTCCAACTACCAAAACGGAAATTGGAACAGAGAAGTAAATATCAAATACGATTTTAATTTTTAAAGGAGAATAGAATGAATAATAAAAAGGATTTTAAAACAGTCACCTCGAACAGCTTCCTCGTGAGTGTATGCATCTTAGGACTATTCGCATTTGCTGTAACTGGTTGCGATTACAAAAGCTCAAATACTTCTAGCTTGCTGGGGAAAGCAATTCTGAATTTCCAACGCGGATTGAACTCTGTGAGGACTGTTGGAATAACAGTGACATGTGATACAGATACTCCCGCGATTTCGACAAAGAAAATCAGCGGAAAAATAAAGGACACCAGCTCTTTAGTAAACATTCCAAACGCGAGAATTTCAACGGATACAGCTTCTTCGCTTGTAACACTGAGCGATGAAGCAGGTAGTTTTAGCATTGCTGGAATTGAATCGACTACAACGGATGTCACAGTAGGCGTAACGGCTACTGGCTATGATACGCTGAGCCAAAAAATAAAACTTACCTGCCAAAATTCCGTTGTAACGATTCTCATCAGTAAAGTAACAATAGCCGCTGCCGGAGTCAATGCAATGACAATGGATAATTCTAAATTGGATGATGGAAATATTCAGTAGGGGTAAGAATCCCCCTCTTTCCCTCTTTAGCAAGGGAGACGCCAGTTCTAAGTGCGGCTTAGAGCAATTACCCCCTTGCCAAAGGGGGGCTAGGGGGGATTCGAAATGCACCAAAGCAAACTGATAACACACTATGGAGAATACCAATGAAACAAAACAACCAACCTATAAAGGATAATGATATGAATAAACAAAACACCACCACCACAATCGTAAGGACAATTCGTGAATTGCCTCTACGGATCGTTCGTAATGGAATGCTCCTCGCTATCGGCTTCTTCGGCACAACAATATTAGCCGTTGCAATATCCGGCACGATTAAAACATGGACAACAGGCGAAGTGTTAAAGAGCGCTGATTTGAATACTACGATTGCGAGTCTACAAACGGCTATTCAGAATATACCCAATTGGACGAAAGCGGCTAATGGGAATGATGCGTATTATACAGCGGGGAATGTGGGGATAGGGACTGCGAGTCCGAGTGCAGCGTTAAACATATATTCAACGATAGATAATGCGGGGATATTGGCAGAAACAACGAGCACAACGAAAGTTGCGAGACTACAGTTAAAATCAGATTCAAGAAATTGGGGGCTATCCGTAGAAGGATCTGGCTTATCGAATAATGGGAAATTTAATGTTTATGACTACACTGCCTCACAATATAGAATGTCTATTGATACATCAGGCAATGTTGGGATTGGGACGACGAGTCCGGTGGCTAAGTTGGATGTAAATGCTACTACATTAAGCGGAGCAGGAATGAAAATTACACTTGCCGGTGGTAATCAAAATTATCTTCAATTGAATAGCGGTGCAGATGGTAACGCTGCATGGGGACTAAATGATAATGTGAGTAGAGATTTAGTGTTTTACAGATACAATAGCTCTGGTACTTATTTAGATGGTCCACTAAGAATTTCAAATGCAACAGGTGCAGTTACGGTAACAGGTGCACTTTCCAAAGGCTCCGGCACATTCGATATAGCTCATCCTGATCCATCGATGCCGAAGAATGCAAGACTCAGACATTCGTTTGTAGAGTCACCGACAGCGGGAGATAATATCTATCGTTGGCAAATCAAAGTTATGCGCGAAAATGGAAAGTTCTTTATCAAACTTCCAAAATACTGGACACATTTGAATACAAATCCAATGGTATGGGTTTCCTCTGCCGAGCAACCAGCGGCATCATTCGGTTATGTGGATATGACACAGGAAAAAGTAATTGTGCAAGCGGATAGAGTAGGGACATACAATGTTTTGCTGCTAGGAACTAGAAAAGATTCCCTAGCGACAAACAATTGGAAAGAGTTAGGCATGGAATATATTTCAAAAGGAATAGGCGAAGCCGAAAAAATTCTTTCTTATAATGCACAACCTGAATTCGGAGAAGAGCCACAAGAGCAAAAGTCCCTTCGACTCCGCTCAGGGAACGACCAACAAGCGGCTAATGAGAAGAAGCTTCTTGCGTTGGAAGAATCAAATCAAAAGTTAATAGAGGATAACAAGAGATTGCGCGATGATATGGCGCGGTTGCGTGGAACGTTGGAAGATCGTCTTCGTGCGATAGAGAATACGCAGATGGCAAAAAAATAATTAGGAATGCGGAATTAGGAATGTTAGTCTACAAAAGTTCTGTTCGAAGTTGCCAGATTTCTGGGTTACGGCTTGTGTGGATAATAGCGAAAATCCGCAGATTTCCAATTGTGCTTTTTATAAAGTCTTTGTTTCACATCTTCCCAGGAGGACAAGGCTTTAGGATTAGATTCCATAAGAGCAAGTCGTTTATCAATAAATTCTTTTCCTTTGTCGGAGAGTTTGAATTGATTAGCCGTATCAGAGATAGAAGTTTCAGCTTTATATTTATGAAGGAGAAAACTGACAAAGTCAAAAATCTCCTGCCTAGCAATAGGTGGGAGACTACTTATATTTTCTAAAAGAAGTTCAGAAGACATACTGAAAACAGTTAAGTCATTTGTATTAAATGTCAAGCGAAAAAAGACAATGCATTACAACACAATATAGGAGAAACAAAATGAGAGAATATTTAACAAGAAAAATTTACGGAGGAGTAGTCTTCGCCCTTGCAATCTTCGGCACAACAATATTAGCCGTTGCGATATCGGGCACGATTAAAACATGGACAACAGGCGAAGTATTAAAGAGTGCGGATTTGAATACAACGATTACGAGTTTGAAGACTGCGATAGAGGGAATTCCCAACTGGACGAAAGCGGCTAACGGCAATGATGCATATTATACAGCGGGGAATGTGGGGATTGGGACTAGTGCGCCAGCGAATACTTTGGATGTTGGGGGCTCTCTATCCGTAACAGGGGGAAGCAGTTCCTATTTACAATTTATCAATCCAAATGTGAGTGCTAGTTTAAAGTCATGGAGGATTTCAAATCAAGGGGGAAATGGTGACTTATATTTTGACAAATATGCAGATAGTTCAACTTATCTTAGAACTTCAATGTTTATAGCTGGGAATACTGGCAATGTGGGGATTGGGACAACGAGTCCGAGTTACCCTCTTCAAATTAGTGGTGACATTAGCGTAACAAATAATGGTGTTTTACGTTTTGGCAGTGCTGGAGCAGTCGGTTTTACTAGTGGAACCAATGTTCTCTCTATTGGAGGCGGAGTTACAGGAAGAGTAGTAATATGTAACGGGAATGCTAGTTCTTGCGATACTGGAATAAATGTAATAAACTCAGGTGGAGCTAATTTTGTAGGTATTGGCACCACAACCCCCTCACAATTATTAACAGTCAACGGTACCGCCGGAAACAGCACAGGAGTCTGGGTAAATAACTCTGACGAGCGGCTAAAGAAGAATATCCAACCACTTGGGAATTTTCTAGAGAAGCTAACAGAATTGCGCCCCGTTACGTTTGAATGGAAAGACCCGAAGAAATTAAACGCCAAAGAAGGAAAGCATATTGGATTTATTGCGCAGGAAGTAGAGAAAGTATTTCCTTATTGGGTGGATACTGATAAGGATGGAATGAAGTGGTTATCTATGGAAGGGGTTAATGCGGCTTTTGTGCAGTCATTCAAAGAAGTTGCGTTTCGACTCCGCTCAACGAGCGACTCTGTCAGTGTAGTTACTCAGAAGATTGAATTTCTCGAAAAAGAAAAAGCGGCTAATGAGAAAAAGCTTCTTGCGTTGGAAGAGGATAACAAGAGATTGCGCGATACGGTAGAGACGTTGCGCGCAACGTCTCTACGGACATCACAACAACTAGAAGACCGTCTTCGTGCAATTGAGAATACGCAGATGGCAAAGAAATAATTGAAAAAAAGGTTTACTAGGCAACTTTTTTCAAAGGACGAATGTTAAAATTTACTTTTTTCATTTTGTCCTTTGCCGTTTCTATATCAAAATGAGTTTGAAGCCCAAGCCAGAACTCAGGGGAGTTGCCAAAGAAAAAAGAAAGTCTGAGTGCCGTATCAACGGTAATCGATCGTTTGCCTTTGAGTATTTGGCTGATTCGAATGGGGGTAACTTTGATTTCCCTCGCAAGGACAGCCGCAGTAATTCCATAAGGAATGAGAAATTCTTCACTCAGAATTTCGCCGGGATGAATAGGTGGAATTTTTTTCATAATACTTACCTCGATTCCCCGGTGGAGAATTTAAATCCGTTACATCTTTTGCAACGTCAATCAAAAGAAGTTTTTGATACATTAATCTTTGTAAAGAAGCGGGAAATTTTTTGGAGTAAGTTCTGCTCCATATTTTCTTTGTTTCTCTATCGAAGAAAGATTGTATCACTTTCTCAAAGTATCGAGAGACGATATTTTAGTCAAGCGAAAAAAGACAATGCATTACAACACAACATAGGAGAAACAAAATGAGAGAATATTTAAAAACAAATCAATCGAACGCATTGAAGTCGATGTTGAAAGCGAAGTTATGTAACTTCGCTTTCAACTTGACACAAAAGATGAAAAGCGGAATGATCTTCGCTATCAGCATCTACGGCAGAGTGTCATTAGCCGTTACAATATCCGCCACGAGTAAGGAAGAAACAACAGGCGAAAGAGCCTACTATATCGCAATACTCAAAATAGAATAATCATCCATGATTTTATAATGCTTTCTAAAATCTTCCCATTCTTCTAAAATTAAATCGTTTAGCTCGGCAGGGTTCTTGCCATCAAATTCTTTTAATACTTTTTTTATATGCGTTGTTCCGAACTCTTCTTTATAAATATTCTTTTGTTCGACGATTCCATCTGTGCAAACGAAAATAAAATCTCCGGGTTTGACTTTGAATTTTTTAGACTGTAATTGCAAGTCTTCATTGATAGCAAAGAAAGGCATCTTATCAATTTTGTCAGCCTGTGAGTCTTCCATGTATTCGGATAATCTAGCTACTTTATTTTTTCTTTTTAACCATATAAATCCGTGTCCATAATCAAATACTTCAATCGTTTGATTTAACTTATCATAAAGAACAAATACGCCTGTCGCATACATTTCATCCGGAGTAAGATTATAACTTAGTCGATTCAAATGCGAAAGCCTTTCGGATAATTTAAAATGCGTTAGGTCTTCTTGTTTTTCCATTTCAACCCAGGTCTTAAGCATAGTTCCAATCACCATGACTACATTAGAGGCTTTTAGCCCTTTGCCGCAGACATCTAAATGAACAAAAAGAGAAAGGTTAGGGCTCAAAGAAAAAGTTCCTACATAATCTCCTCCCGGTCCATGCAAACAATTTACTTTGTAGTCAACTGACATATTTGATTCCTGTTTAAAATTTTTATTTGTCTCAAGCATCATTTTTAATTGAGAGACTTCACAAAACGACATGTCTTTTTCTAAAAAACTATTCAATCCATCTAGAATTTTTTGAATCGAGCAGATTCCATAAAAATATCCATCAACTGTAATGATAAATGGATCGAATCGAATATCTTCCTCTCTTTGCATTAGTAAGTAGGAAGTCTCCGAAAGGTTTGTATAAGCATCAATACACAAAACTCTTTTGTCGTAAACACTTTGCACTGTTACTTCTGGACGCAGCAGTAGTTCTTTAGAGAAAGGACCTTTGCTCAATGCCGCTAGTATTTTTTGGCGCATCGTATAGCCTATGATCTCATTTGAGTCTGTATCAAAAACAGGAAGAAAATCTAGCTCGTCGTTTGCCATATACTCTTCGTGCAGTGTTTGAAAGCGAAGGTATTGGTTTATTAAAAAGAATTTATTTTCTTTCTCTAATGCTGGTAAGGTTACTGCTAGTTTGCCGCATTCATAGGCTGAGAAAATGGGTCTCTTGTCCCCTTTAAAATCTGCGAATATATTCGGTTGTCTTTGAAGTTCTAGTTCCATGGAATAGACTTTAGAGTTTTATTCTTCCAAAGAATTTACGTGAGTGTTACGATTTAATTTTATTTGTCATCCCCGATTTCTTTTGTCGGGGATCTCAAGTAGTAGAGATTCCCGACTGAAAATTTCGGGAATGACAACTTGATTTGAGTTTAGATAGATTTGTGTCCGTCTACTTCGGTTAGGAATTTCTTTTTAATATTATCTTCTAGAAAAATGCGAAAGCTTTTTTGGTATTTGGGAAGTTTGAACTTATCACTGATTACTCTTTTGTCACTGAACTTAATTTGCGAAGAGGGATTAAAATAGGCTTTGGCGTTTTCAGTCGTGAGAACAAAAGGAGGCATTCCTCCACGTAACAAAATCCAACTCGCGATGATGGAGCCAGTTCTATGATTTCCTTCAATGAAAAGCTGGGGCTGACTGAGAACACCTACAAAGATTTCAGCCGCTACTTTACTGACTCTATCGTGTTCGTAATGCTTTTTATACCATCGCTTGATGGGAGGAAGTCCTTCAAAGAATCTCTGTCTTGTTGCATCTAGATGATCCATATATTCCATTCGTAAATGTTCGTTGTGACCACATAATACAATATGATTTAGCTCTAACATTTCTAAAACATGCTTCTCGGAAAAAATATCTACCTTATTAATCAATAATTCGTTTAAGCGTTTATAGGCTAACACCATGTTATACGCTACAAAGTCATTGAACTCATCTCTCGGAACTTGAATATCTTTATTGATCTCAGGAAATCTTTGTTTTACTTCTTCAAAGTTCTTTTCAATTTTTTGTATATCACAGACGCTTATCTTGGACAAGGTAAATCCTAATTAGCCGAAGCGACCGTTGAGGTAATCTTTTGTTAGCTTCTCTTTTGGATTATTGAACATTTCTTCTGTAGTTCCTTTCTCTACTAATTTCCCATGATAGAAAAGACAGGTAGTGTCTCCGATACGTGCGGCTTGTTGTAAATTATGCGTTACTATAATCACAGAATAATCTTTTCGTAACTCAACAATTAATTCTTCAATCTTAGAAGTAGAAATTGGATCTAGAGAAGCGGTTGGCTCATCCATTAGTAAAATTTCTGGCTGCATCGCAATGGCGCGAGCTACACAAAGTCTTTGTTGTTGTCCGCCTGATAAAGAGTATGCATTTTGTTTTAGTTTGTCTTTTACTTCATCCCATAGATAGGATTTTTGTAAGGCTGTTTCTACTAGCTCGTTTAAATTTCCTGTGTATCCATTTAATCTTGGACCGAGTGCTATGTTTTCGTAAATTGATTTTGGAAAAGGATTTGGACTTTGGAAAACCATTCCCACACGTAGACGAATTTCTACAGGATCAATTCCGGGAGCATAAATATCTTCACCTTTTAAAAGTATCTTTCCTGTTACGCGGCTACCTTCAATAAAATCATTCATTCGATTGAGTGATCTTAGGAAAGTGCTTTTGCCACAACCAGAAGGTCCAATGAGTGCCGTGATTTTGGATTCCTCAATGTCTAAATTCAAATCAGTTATCGCAGGATAATCACCGTAGAAAATATCTACATTTTCACAGTGAATTGTTACAGGAGTTTTTTCATCCGTAGATTTTTCTCCAATTGTTACACCAAATTTTGCAGTCATGAAAATCTCCTAAATCATCTGTTGATACCGCGTATCTTGTTTTGAAAATATATTCTAAGTCCAATTGCAATTACATTGAGGACAAATAGCATCGCAAGTAAAACTATAATGCTAGATGCCGCCAATGCGTGAAATTCTTTTTGTGGAAAGCTAGACCAATTGTAAATCTGAATGGATAATACACTGAAGCTATCGAGTAGTCCCGAAGGAAGAAAGGCAACATAGGTTAATGCTCCCACCATTACAAGAGGAGCAGATTCTCCAATCGCTCTTGACAATGCGAGTATTACGCCCGTTGACATTCCGGTTGCAACCATTGGTAGAACTTGGTGTTGAATCACTTGCCATCTTGTTAAACCAAGACCATATCCTGCCAATCGAAAAGATTGAGGTACGGCGCGTAACGCTTCTTGCGATGCAATTGTTATGATGGGAAGAATTAATAAAGCCATCGTAAGAGAAGCAGCAATTAAGCTTCTTCCTAAATCCATAAATCTTACAAACAGAGTAAGACCAAGAATTCCATAAATGATAGAAGGCACACCCGCAAGATTTTGAATGTTTAATTTTACAAATCGAATGAAGCGAGTTTCTTTTGCATATTCTTCTAAATAAATCGCCGCCCCAATTCCTAATGGAACAGAAATTAATGCAGTGAGAAGCATCATATAAAAAGTTCCGACGATGGCAGCTAGAATTCCTGCTTTGTCATGAAAGCGAGAAGGGTAGCTAGTTAAAAAATTCCAATTGAGAGTAGAATACCCTTGAATTAAAATATCACCTAATAGAATGACTAAAAATAGAATGACTGAGAAGTTAGCCGCAAGACAGAAGGTTTGAAACAATACTCCGAAAATAGCGTATTTGGCTTTCGTTTTGTTGAATTCGTTTTTCATTTGTAGATTTCCCTGTATCGTTTTATAATCGTAGTTGCGATCATATTGAATACGAAAGTGATTAAAAATAACATCAATCCAACAGCGTAAATGGTATAGTATTCCATTGATCCCGCAGGAGTGTCGCCGAGACTAATCTGAACGATAAATGCTGTCATTGTTTGAATCCCGATAAAATAATTCCATTCCATATTAGGGGAAGCTCCGGCGGCTAACGTTACTGCCATCGTCTCTCCCACCGCGCGAGCAAATGCTAAGATAAAAGAAGCAATGATTCCGGAAATGGCAGAGGGAACAATGACTTTGGTTACTACATTGAACTTGTTCATTCCAACGGCGTAGGCTGCATTTCGAATGGAAAGAGGAACTGCTCGAATTGCTTCTGCTGAAATCGAAGACACGAGCGGTATACAGGAAATACCCACTACAATGGAAGCAGAGGTAGCATTGAATAATTCTACTTTGTTAAATATTTTTTGTAAGAAGGGAGTGATTGCGAATAATGCAAAGTATCCGAATACTACAGTTGGTATACCGGAAAGAATTTCAATGATTGGAGTCATGAAACGATCCATCTGCTTACTTGCATATTGAGTTAAATAAACTGCTGTTCCAAATCCTAGTGGTAAGGAAATAACAGAGGCACCAATCGCTATCATGAGAGTGCCAGAGACTAACGGTAATATGCCGAGCTTTTTAGATTCACCAAAAGGCTCCCATTTAGTTCCCGTCAGAAAATCAAAAATGCTATATTGCCTAAAAAGCTCTATAGCATCCCAAAATAAAATCGTTATAATGAAAAGAGTTACACCAATCGTAATCCAGGAAAAGGATCTCAATGTGTAACGAATTGCTCTTTCTTTAAAGCTGTAAGAAGGTCTTTGACCAAATCGGGAAAATACCTTAGATCGATCACCGCAGGAAACTGCCTGTGTTAATAAGTTGCCTGAGCTTTCCTTGTTTTCTGCCATAATGATTTCCTTATAAAAGGGGAGCTTTCACTCCCCACTGCAATTAATAAAGTTCTGCTAGAGGTTTGTGTTTGTCTTCTTTGGATTTTACAATCGTGCCCTTTACTTTGTCAGAATATCTTTTCTTTACTTTGTCGTAAATAGAATCTGGTAAAGGAATGTATCCAGTTTCTTTTGTGAACTTGGCTGCATTGTCTAGATAAAATTTGATAAATTTATCCACACTTTCTGCTGTAGTAGAAGCTACTTTTACATAGATAAAAATTGGTCGAGATAAAGGAGCATAGGTATTGCTTTTGATGTTCTCGAAAGTAGGCTCAATTGCTTCTTTGGTTTTTGGGTTTACTACTTTTGCTAGAGAAAGTTTATCTTTGTTATTTTCGTAATAAGCAACTCCGAAGAACCCGATTCCACCTTTCGTTCCAGCAACACCGGTAACGATTGTGTTGTCATCTTCGCTAAAGCTTACACCTTGTTGACGGAAGTTGTCTTTTTTCTTAACAATCTCTTCAGCAAAATAATCGAAAGTTCCAGAGTCTTGTCCTGGAGCAAATGCTTTAATTTCTATATCAGGCCATTTTGGATTTAGTTCTTTCCAAGTCTTTGCATAACCATCTTTTTGATAAATTTTCTTTAAATCTTCAATGGTTAATTCTTTTGCCCAATCGTTTTCTTTGTTTAATACAATGGATAGTCCATCATAACCAATTGGTAGCTCAATAAATTCGATGTTCTTTCCTGCGCAAGATGTGATTTCTTCTTCTTTGATATATCTAGAAGCGTCTGAGATATCGGTTTCGTTATTGCAAAACTTTTTAAATCCCCCGCCAGTTCCAGAAATACCAACGGTAACTTGAATACCGCTTCCTTGCTTACCAAACTCTTCTGCAGCAGCCGAAGTAATTGGGTAGACTGTGCTAGAACCATCTGCTTGTACTTTATTGCTTTTCTTTCCACAATTTCCAAAAGTTAAAGCAATGGAAATTAGAATTAAAATTGTAAGTTTATTCATAAACGACCTTTTTTGTTAAGATTTTTTATACGGGCAAAAAATTAAGCAAGGACTTGTATTATTAAGCCACTTGGATAATTTTAAATTTCAATAGAATCCATTTAACTCGCTAATTATTACACCCTTATAACAGCAAAATTACTTCTATAAAACTTATCAAGAATAAGTTCCTGTTTATCTCGAAAAGTTAGCTTTGATTTTTTTATATTTCTGAATTATTTGCTTGCTTTCTAGTCTGTTTCATGTATTTTGAGCGCCTGATTTATGGGCATCTACGACTTCCTCAATAAAATATATTTTAATTTCTCCACCGTCGGCTCTCTCATACCCGCGCTTTTTTTCTTACTGACGGCAGGATTTCTACTCAGAATAAAAAATAAGTCGAAGGCGACTTTTCACCTAGGAATTGTGTATTTGCTTTTTGGACTTGTTCCCCTGGACTATTTTATCAATTTTTCCCTGTATGATCCTGTTTCTGTGTATACTCGCTGGATAAGTGCTGTCATTTCCTTACCTGCGTCGGTACACTTGATTCTGTTTTTCTTGTATTTCCCTGAAATTAAAAAACCGAAAGCAGCAAAGCCAATTTTATATGCTGGTTGGGTAATCACTCTTTGCGTTTGGGGTTACTATGTATTTGCCACAATACAGGCACCAAAGGTTTATAACTTTTCAGGACACTATTGGGATTTTGATGCCGACCCGGTGCAAGAGTTTTTAGGGATACTCGTGTTTGTTTCGGTGTTAGGCTTTATCGTAACTGCACTCTGGAGAATTTACAATGCTCATGGCAAGGATGTATGGGTATTATCCGCGCTCTTATTGTCCGCAATGGTAGTCACTGTAATTCCTTCTGTTGCTAATATCCTGAGTCGTAGAGGGATGATTGAAAGAGGGACTTTCTTTGGATACTTCGCCCTTCTTGTAATGCTTGGAACTTTTTCTTTGATTGTAGTTTATATCAATAACAAAAAAGACAAATCTTCTTTCATGACCAAGATAATAGGTATTAGCCTCGTTACTTTCTTTATGGTGTTGCAGGCGGTTGGTTATTTTTCTATACGGGACAGAGAATCTACATTTGATGAACTGAAAGCAAAAGATGTTAGTTTGATATTGCATCAAATCTCAAATCCAGAAGACTTACGATATGTGAAATACTATAGCATCGAGAAGGATTATTTTCTTTCGAATGCAATTACAACAGAGACTAATTTCGATTTAACCGAAATGAAAATCGAGATGATTAATTCTTTTTACTATGATTCAATTTCTAAGCTTGAAAGTTCTGATAAAACAAAAGAATCCGATGAAAAGGTAATTTCCATTTTAGACAATATGCCTACTTACCTCGAAGCATATAAAATTTCTATCCTAGATGCACAAAGGATTTCAAAAGAGCAAAACACCGAATTTAAAATGGGTAAGTATAGTGTTGACCTGGAAAAAAAACTTTGTGTGAAGAGAAAAGAAATTACAAACCTTCCCGAAAATAACTTTAAGACTTTACTGAATACCTATTTAGAAACAAAGAATGAAATTTACTTTCAACCATTCAAGAAAAGTATGCTCTCTTATTTGCAAAGGAGTAAATCGGAAGGGAAAGAGCTTAAAAATGAAGTGTTGTGGTTTATTTCCGTTATGCGTCCCTCTCTTTCTCGATTTTATAGAACAGACTTAAAAACGGGTGAGCATTTTGTTTCTTATTTTTATTCTGATCTAAAGTATCAGAGAATGTATGAAGTAGGATTTAAATATCTTTCTTTTAGAAATTATATTCATACAACATCTCTGCGTTATACGCTTGTTATCCTTACGGTAGTTTGTCTTGTAATCTTTGGATTTAGACTTTTTCTTTACGGTGCTTTGATTCAGCCACTCGATTCTCTGATGGCGGGTGTCACAAAGGTTAATAAAGGAGACTATCATGTTCGAATTCCGATTTCCGTTTCTGATGAGCTTGGATTCTTGGGCAAATCTTTTAATCGAATGGTGCGATCGATTCGTGGTGCAAAATCAAGGCTTTTGCGTCATGCAGGCGAGCTAGAAGCAAAAGTAAAAGATAGAACTTCTGAGCTTGTGACAACGATAGGAGAAATCCAAGAACTAAAAACACACCAGGATGGAGATTATTTTTTAACTTCTCTTCTGATTAAACCTTTGAGCAAAAATAATAATAAGAGCGAGCGAGTTCATGTAGAGTTCATGATTTCGCAAAAGAAAAAATTTCAGTTTAGATCTTATAAGGAAGAAATTGGTGGAGACATCTGTGTATCCTACAACATAACACTGCGTAACCGCCCGATGAGTGTTTTCTTAAATGCAGATGCAATGGGAAAATCTATGCAGGGAGCAGGCGGGGCACTTGTAATTGGGGCAGTGTTTCAATCTATCATTCAAAGAACAAAATACAGCAACGAAATGCAAGCGGAGTATCCGGAGAAATGGTTGAAGAATACATTTGTAGAATTACACAAAGTATTCGAAAGCTTTAAAGGCTCTATGCTTGTTTCTATTCTAATGGGTCTTGTAGAAGATGATACTGGCTTTATGTATTACGTGAATGCCGAGCATCCTTATACAATTCTTTACAGAGACGGAAAAGCTGACTTTATCGAGAAGAGTAGTCTACTTCGTAAACTTGGAACGATTGATATGCAAAGCTCTGTATTTGTGCAAACCTTTCAGATGCAGCCAGGCGATATTATCCTCTCAGGCTCCGATGGAAAAGATGATGTATTTCTAGGAACCAATCCAGAGGGAGGAAGAATTATTAATGATGAGGAAACCTGGATATTAAAAAAGGTAGAAGAAGGGAAGGGGGATCTGAAAAAAATCTACACTAGCATTTCACAGAGCGGAGAGTTAACGGATGATTTGTCGCTACTTCGTGTAGAGTATGATTCCCATGTGATGGACTTTGTAATTGATTTGGATATGGAAGAAGTTGATGCAATGCTCCTTGAAGCCAAGGAATTTCAAAACAGAAAAGGACATCCAAAAGCAATTGAGATATTAGAAAACGCATACAAAAAAAGTCGCAATCATATTCAGCTAAATAAAACCCTAATCAATCTTCATCTACATGCGGGAAATTTCAGACGAGCAGCAAAACTAGCGGAAAGTTTTTCAGAGAACTATCCAAATGAATTCGATTACATATACATTGCCTCTTTTGCTTACAAACGTGCGGCACTCTTTGAAAAAGCACTCGAAGCGGCAGACCGGCTAAAGCTTCGTTACCCCGACATGCTTAAGAATCTAACTAATCTGGCAGAAATCCATTTCTTCTTAAAGGATTATAAAAAATCCCTGGAGATGGTTCGCCGCGCATTAAAACAAGACCCAGAAAACATTCGCGCCCTCTTGACTAAAAAGAAATTAACAGCTTTGAACGTGAAGTAGGACATTGCGGTAATTTCTTGATCCTATTGCAGCAAACTCACGTATTCCGCTATTGCATTTTCTAGGCTTGTAAATCCTTCTGCGTATCCGGCGGTTATCAGCTTGTCGATTTCTGCTTTTGTGTAGTATTGATACTTGGGGCGAAGGCTTTCTGGCATTTCCACATAATTGATATTAGCCGGTAAGTTCATTGCTTTGAATAAAGCTCGGGCTAAGTCGTTCCAGGTTTCTGCAACACTCGACCAAGATTAAAGAGTCCGTATTTTTTATCTAAGAGTAAAAAGAGTGTGATTCTAGCAGCGTCCTTTACATAAAGGAAGTCTCGCTTTTGTTCACCGTCCGCATACTCGCTATGATACGACTTGAATAAGTTTAAGGCTCCTGTGGCTTTGATTTGTTCGTATCCTTTGTGAACTACGCTTCGCATATCAGCTTTATGTGCTTCTCCAAAACCAAATACGTTGAAGTATTTGAGTCCTGTAATTTTATCAGAAAATCCTTTCTGTCTTGCGTATAGGTCAAACATATGTTTGGAATATCCATACATATTGAGCGGGCGAAGTTGAGAAATATCCATTCTATCGTCGTAGCCATTAGCCCCATCTCCGTAGGTGGCAGCACTCGATGCATAAATAAAATCTGCTTCATTAAAAAGAGAATATTCGCAGAGAATCTTTGTGTATTCAAAGTTATTTTGTATCAGATAAGACGCGTTAGTCTCAGTCGTGCTAGAGCAAGCTCCCATATGAATCGTATGAGTGTATTTCTTAAATGGGTTTCCATTTTGGATGCGATTTAGGAAATCATCTTTTTCGAGGTAGTCTTTGTATTTTAAGCCTAAAAGATTTTTCCATTTCTCAGAACTTCCTAGATGATCTACTATGAGTATATCCGTTTCATCCATTTGGTTTAATTCTCTTACAATATTAGAACCAATGAGCCCTGCACCGCCGGTTACGATAAATTTTCTTTTCATACTTCCATTGAGGAAAATACTGATTTTGTGTAAATACTAAAAAGAACCTCAAGAATGAAACGATTTTCAAAATTCATTTTCATTGGTTTGTATTTTTAAGTCTTGCAGGAAATGGAAGGTCTTGAAACGTATTCTAAAGAATCTATTTGCTTCGATGGGAGGAATTGAGACATGAATGCACAGAAAAGAATCACAATCTCAGTCATGTTATTATTATTTTTATCTATATCTTTTCTTACGCCGGTCATTTCCGTTTTTCTAAATTATGGAACGAATACAGGAATTTTAAACACAAAGTATTTTAATCTACTTCTTCCCGCGATTGTCACAACTCTACTCGCGTTCTTTCTAATTTATTTACGACAAAAAGATTCATTCAATTTTACGTCAAGGCATTCAATTGGATTAATGTTCTTATTCGCATTGTCTATTTTGCTTTTTGCTTCCAATCCTGTATTCAAATATGTAAAATACACAGGATTTATTTCTCTCCTCATTTTAATTTCAATTTGGATAGAGCCATTTGTAAATTCTGATCCAATTAAGAATGCATTGAAGTATACAAGCATTAGTCTCACTTATGCTCTGCTTTTTCTTGGAGTGTTAGAGCCCGGATTTATTTTTACGCAAGTAGGTAAATTAGAAAATCTAAATCCGTTTTATAAGAAGGAAGGCTTTGTTGATTTTTTAGGTTTATTTGACAATACTAGAATTTTGGAAGGCGGATACTTGAAACCTGATATTCATTCTAACTATTTAATTGGGGATGGATCGATTGGTAAAATCAATATTAACCACTTAGGGTTTAGGAGTAAATGGGAATTAGTCACTCCAAAGCCCAAAGACGAATTTAGAGTTTTACTTGCCGGTGATAGTTTTACAGTTGGATATAGAATTGACGATCAATTTACGATGGGTGGACTGATTGAATCAGAGCTTGCGGGGGATAATAAGCAGACTGTAAAAACCTATACGGCTGGTTTATTTGAGCAGTATTCAATTCTCTTATGGCAGAAAAAATATCCAGATCACTTTAATGCGAATACTCTCATCGTTGGTATTTGTCTTGGTAATGATCTCGTTCAAACCTATACCAAATTAAAATCCATAGAGTTAAATCAGAGTTTTTCGTATCATCCAGTGAATGATCCCTATTACGACCAAGTGATGGGTAAGGAGAATTTGCCGCTCTCTGCTTTGGATGCGAATGCAAGTTTTAATTATAATGTATGGAATCCAGCTACTTCGATTCGAAAAGAACTTAGAATTGTTGAATTGATAAAATTATATCAGCCAACGGGAATCTGGACAATGCCCCTACCGGGCTCTATACCTGCCTGGGATTCAATGAATGGGTTCGGCGCTTTCCTTAAAAAGTCAGATGTAACTTACAAAGAACTATTTCAATACTTTGAGAATACACTCGTTGCGATTGATAAGAATGCAAGTCAGAGTGGAATCAAAGTTCATTTCATTGTATATCCAATGCGTTTCCAACAATCAGAAGGCGAGTGGAATGCTACAAAGGAATTGTATGGACTAAATACTTCGGGCTTTGATTTAGAAAGTCCCAATCGGGTAATAGCGAATATCTGCTCTAAAAATAATTTGTCTTGCTTGGATTTGTTACCAGTGTTTAAAGAGAACGGAAAACAGATTTTACATTTTCCATTCGATCAGCATTGGAATAAACAGGGAAACCTAATTGCAGGTAAAGAGATAGCAAGGTTAATTCGAGAGAATTATTTTAAGTAACCGCACGCTTCCAATTTTACTTAAAAAATACACCGGGGTAGGCGAGGGTTTCGTATTTAAGCTCTGTATCGCCTACTAATGCAATCAGTTCAATTCTTATTAGCTTGGGAATCTTTTTTAAATCAGCAGAACTCCAATCGTCTTGCCATTTGTCTCCCCTCTGAGAATACTTCAATTGAAAACTTCTCACATGAGAAAGAATCATATGCTCTGTTCCTCCATGTCTAGGATCTGCGTCCACCATTTCGTCTTCTCGTCTCATCAAATAATAGTATTCACAGTCATCGCACATCTGTCTTAGAAAGTAACCGACTTCTCTCACAGAAGGATTTCCAGTTTCTTCTGAATTTGTATGGTTAGCGGCAAATACTACACTATCCGCTCTGCCACCCGTAGTGCTTTCTGTTTTTGCTTCGAAGATAAGTCGTTTGTGACCTTGAACATAGAATACTTGCGAGAAAGTAGAGCGAAGATTTTCTAAGGCAAAGAATATTTCTTTTCGTGTAGTTCCTCCGCGGGGGTCTGAGTCTCTAGATATTTTTAAGGCAGCATAATAAGCTCCAAAGATTCCACTGAATATCACACCGAGAATCGCAACCACAATCGAAAGCTCGATTAGTGTCATACCTTTTCGTCTTTTATTTTGTTTCATATAGTTTTAGAAAGTGCTCGATTTTAGAGTCTCAGCGGTATATACCTTTTCGCCGTAACCGGAGGGGAAGAATATGCTTACCTTGATGCGGAAAACTTTGATTATCCCACCCGTCTTTGAGCCGGTCGTCTTTCCTCTTTTCTTTAAGAGATCATCCATTTTAGAATTTGCATTTGTGCCGAGTAGATCGTCTGGATTCGCTTTTTTTTTCTTTTCTCCCCCCTGCTCGGAGAGTTTTAATAAATCCAGTTCCTCTTCTTTGATTTCTGTTTCGAATCGATATCCTTCGTAACCCGGTATGTCTCCCTTGGAGCTCGTTGTTTCTAGTTTAGGACTTGCATCTATTTGTGCCATTTTGATCTTTGCTAGGAACACCGCATTCGTAAGAGTAACCGCTTGTCGCTGTAAAGATAAGCCTTTGCTGATAAGAGAAAATGTAAACACTATCGCACTTGCAGCAATGGCAAGTGCAATGGAAATTTCGATCAAAGTAAAGCCGCGTCTAATATTATTTATCTTCATCTGGATCCTTGATTCGAAAGGTATTATCTTGACCTGCTCCGGAACTACGATTTACATCTCCGTTCTTCACTACAATTTTTCCATTGTATCTGTAAAGCAATACGGATTTAGTAATTGTATTTGCATCTTCACCTAAATGGATATTGTAATCTCCTGCCACTCCATCATGTGTAAATGGAATCACTAGATGACCGGTTTCATATTTTACTCCGCGAAGATCAGTCACATTCACAACTCGATTGTTAGAGGGAAGAAAAACTTCTAAGACTTTTTTTTCTTTGAGACCTTCGTCTGATCTAACTAACTTCGATGCAGTGTATTTATTTTTTTCCATATCAATATCAAATAGGACAGTTTGATTAGATATAATCGCAGTTTGATAGGCGTAATAAAGTCCCGCTTTCATTTTATCGGATGTGTCTTTAGAAGAGGGGCGAATGAGACCAGAAATACTACTCACCATCAAAGCCATTAGTAGTCCAAGAATGGAAATAACTACAATGATTTCAATCAAGGTCATACCACTTCTGATTTTTCTTTTTGGGATTTTCATTATTTATAATTAATTTCTTCTTTTACAACATCATCCGAGCTTGATTTACAAGCTGCATCATACTGACAAAAACTGCCAATGAAAATATTGGATTCTAAGCTTCCATTGCACTCGGGTCTAGATTTATTTCCCGAACAAAAAAGGATAAATGCATTTACGCATCTCTTTGCCCCTTCCTTTTGTTTTTTACAATCAGCATCTTCCGTGATATTGCAACTGATTAGAAAAGATAGGATTAAAAATAATATTTTACGCGCGATTCGTTTATTCAGTAGGATGAGTAATAATTCCATCGTATCTTTTATCGGTGTTCCGCTCCAAGCATTCGCGACCAGCGCCTTCGCATGTTCATCGGTGGTAATCTTTTAAAATTCTTTCTGAACGGTGTATATTAAGAATTATCCTTCATGACAATGGACTTGAGTCTTGCTACTTCTTCGCTGAATATAAGTGGGACAGGAAGAAACCGTTTCTTGGGGATAATACTGAATGCCTGCTCGAAGAATATTACCTCTGCAATGTCGGAAAAAGCATAATCTGTGAGTAAGTTACCTGTAATAAATTTAAAGGAATTATTTTGATGTTGGATTCTCGCAACGCCAATACGTTTGAAGTTTTGAAACATATTTTCACTCCAAGCAGTAGATTTCAAATCTTTGGATTGGAATGGAATTGTCCTAGAATAATCTAAGAATAAAAGTCCGTTTAATTCTATCGTTGCCGTCTCTTCCTCAACAGGAATGGTTTCCATTCTTTCACGAGTTTCTTGGATTGTATTTAAGCTTTTCGTCTGCACGGTTTCATAAAAAGAAGAAATGGAACTTTCTTCCGGAAAGTCTTCTAGAGTAGGCATTTCAAATTTTGTTTCTTCTAGTTTTGGTTTTACAGTAGTCGTCGTTGCCATTCGTCTCTCCTGTCTGATCTTACGCTCTAATTCCGTTGAGCCTTTGTATTCCGGATAACGAAAATTAAATAGAATCTTTTTTGTTGCGCGAGGGGAATTCCTTACTACTTGAGCTTTAGGCGCTTGTTTAGGCATTGGTTTCTTTGAACTCGCGACTAGCTCGGGACCTATGCTCGCGATCACAAAAAACAGCAAACCGATTAATATCATTATTGTTGCAAGGTAAATCATTTATATCTTGAATATCCTATTAATTTGGTGAAAAGTAAAGTAGTTTTTATTTCTTTACAAGAATCCTATTTTAAAAAGAGTAATAAAATAAAGAGAGTTAAGATGATACTTGAAGAAGAACCAGTAAGCATAGCACAGAAAATTTATAGAGTTTTCGCGGGGCTATTTATCGCAGTTTTAGTTGTGATGTTAATTTTTACTTTTATTCCAGGCGATGCAGAGCAAAGTTTGCTTCGAACCATCACTGGTCAAGACCAGATGACAGCCGGAAAAGTGGGCGATGAATCCATTCCTGTGGATTATTTTAAAGCAGCAAGGCTTGAATGCTATTATATGTTTAAGCAACGTTATCCTACCATTGCAGATGATCGCTCTATGCTGGAAAATTGTGCTTTCAACCAAGTAAAATCTTTGAAAATAGATAGAGTTCTCGGAACTGCAGCAGGGTATTATGTATCTGATCTTTCTATCAAGGAAGATATTTCCAATGAAGCAAGACGCATTCATAGTCAATCCGGAACATCTGCTGGCTATGCAAGCGACGAAGTTCGTAGTGTAGACGAAATATACCGTTCCATTTTACTTTCCGTTCCCATGCATTATAGACAGGATTCCGTGTTATCTTCTGATTTGTATGAGCGTTTTCTTTATACAGATGTAAAAGAAACGGAAGAAGAACAAAAGGTTCGCTCTGAATTGGAAAATGTTCGCATTTCCTTATCTTACGTATCTTTCTCAGATGAAGAGCTTTCTAAATTAGTGGGAGAAATTCCGGCTGTTACGGACGAAGAAATCAAGAAGGAATACGATGCATCGATCGCAAATAAAACAATTCCTATGGGTGCTGATGGAAAGCCTCAAACATTAGAGATAAGAAAAGCTTTCATTTTTAACAAAATTCAGACAGAGGCAAAAGAAAAGAAGCTTTCTGAATTAAAAGCTAAGATCCTATCTGTTAAAGGTGCTGAAAATGCAAACTTGGCAGCGATTGGAACCATTTCAGGATCTAAAATCCAAGAGTTAAGTAAGATATCTCTTTCTAGCTTGAATTCTCCTAATAAAGATGCAAAGACAGAGTTGCCTAAGTTTTTATCTAGCTCTACCTTTTTGAAAGATATTACAAATATGTCTTTTGGAAAAGGCAAAGTAGGTGGTCCTTATACTGACAAAGATAAAACTTTTTATGTTGAATTTAAAGAATTAACAATCGATTCTGGTAATTCAGTTGGGAAGACTGTTGCATTGAACGATAATGGAAGTAACAAGGTAAGAATGTTTTTATACGAAATCAAACAAAGTCTTAACGGCATATATCCTATTCAAAGAAATGATAAATCGGTAGAGTAAATGGAAATAAGAGCGGAATTTGTTAATCCCTTTATTGAAGCGGCTTCTTTAGTCTTTAAAGATTCACTCAAAGTTGAATTGATTAGAGGAAAATTAAAGATTAAAGAGAGTCCAGCACCTTCACACGAAGTTGCCATTGTAATTGGAGTAGTAGGGTCATACAAAGGGGAAGTAGTATACAGTATGAACCTGGATGCCGCTTATAAGATTGCAAAGCAGCTTGTGCCTTCCCTCGATGATGAAAGCGTGAAAGATGAATACAAGGACATTATTGGTGAGATTGGGAACATGACTACTGGTAACGCTCTTAGGATTTTTGCCACCAGTGGTCAGTTCATTGATATTACTACACCTAATGTCATTGAAACGAATGATTCGTCTATTAAATTTATGAAAGCAACTACTTTGTCTCTAAATCTATATTCTAGATTTGGACAAATCGAAATCAATATAGCTATTCTTTAATTAACACAGAGCGTCAGGTAATGGTGGGGTATGTTGATTTCTCCAGTCATTTCGAACACCACTTGACGGCTGGATTTGCTGCATAGGAAATATGCGGTGTGAGAAATCTATTTAGCAATATAACAATAATGCGAGAAGGCCGCTAGAGCCTACGTTTCATCGAGGAAGGCAAGATAGACATGGCGAAGGCGCTGGTTCGCGATTAAGCGAAGGGTGGATGATAAAGCCGTTCGGGGTGACAGTAAAACAAAATTCCTAGTTCTCTAATAACTCTAATCTACTCTTAACAAAGTTTAGATACTGACTATTTTTAAAATGGGGTTTGTCTCTATTCTTTAAAAACAACTCATAGTATTTCTTCGCTCGAGTCAAATTTCGAATGCTTGTGCTTTCTTCGTAGATTCGTCCACTTAAATAAATCGCGTCGTCTGCGAATTCACTATTGCTGTGATTCAAAATAATATTGGACAAATGATCGAGTGCCGGTGTGTGATCTCCAATTGTATATAAGAGATGAGACAAAGCCCAGAGAGACTTAGGTAGGATAGCGTTTGTTTTTGGAGCTTCCGTGATGATAGAAAGATGAAAAGGAATTGCTTCTTCTTTTAATTTTTTGTCTCCCTTAGCTGAGTTCTCCAATCCAACGGCTAATTCGTATAATCCCTTAAATCTAAATTCAGGATCAGAAATTCCTTCTATGACATTCTTGGCTTCATTTTTTTTCCTATCTAATGCAAGTAAACGAATTTGATCCATCTTTGCAAGATTAGAAATTTCTCCATCCCCCGAAGTTGCTGCATTTAGTTCAGGAGTTGCTGACGGTTTATCATTTCGATTCAGATAGTATTTAGATCGTTCAAAGGGAGCGGCAGTTTCGTCTGCCTGCTTTTTGTCTTTACCTTTCTTGCTCGATGGTTTATCGATATTGGGTAATTTTGTATCTGGAATAATAGTAGGAGTAGTCTCTACTGCTTTCTCTTTTTTTGCATTCGGATCTTTGGCTTTAACTTCTTTAGTTGGAGACTTATTTGAAGTATCCTCTACACCATATTGTCCTTTTAAATCCAATTTAGAATTAGGAGTCTTAGATGGCTTTGTAACTTCTTGTTTTTCTTTGCCTACTAGAGCTTTGCCAATTTCATTTGTTGGCTTGGTTTCCGTTTTCACTTCTATCTTTTCAGGTTTACTTTCTTTCTTTACTTCAACAGGAGTAGGGGTTTTTACTTCTTCTTTTATGACTACTGGTGGTTTCGAGTCCTTAGCTGCAGGAATAACTTCTTCCAATTTCTTTGGCTCGACTTGAACAGGATTTGGTAAATCAATCTTAGGAAATACAATTAATTTTTCGAGAGGTAATTCAGCATTTGCTCCTGATTCATTTTTTTTATCTTCTGTTAAAGATTTCTCTGATTCTATTTTTTTGAATTCAATAACAGGCTCCTTTGAGTCTGGGTCAGGAGGAAATGGAATCGATAAGGATTTCTTTGTCTGTTCTTTTATTTGAGGGGAAGTATTCTTTGCCTTTTTCCTTTCTAGCAAAATAGATTCTTCTATTGTAATATTTTCAGGAAAAGGAATATGAATTTCTTCTTTGAGATTCTTCTCTTGCGATTCTAATGTGGTAAATGATAACAGTCCACTTATACAAATGACTAATGCTTTATTCTGGAGAGATATTTTATTGAACTTAAGATTTGTTTTTTTCATTTATCTATCGCCATTAATGGGTAATAGTTTCCCCTTTTTATCTTGCTTCTCTGATTTCTCTGGAACCTCAATTTTACCTGTGTTACTTTTTAATAGCCTTGATTCATTCGTATTATTGGTATCGTTTGCGTTTTGGGAATCTTTGCTGGACTCCTTTTTGTTAAGAATCTTTTTTTCTGGATGCATGTCTGTATTTACTTTATCAAGGACTGAATTTATTTCTCGACTCTCTGTATTGCTCAAAGGATTATCAAAGCTATCCTTTAGATAAAGTTTTCTTTTTGTCTTTTGAGTTGCATCTGTATTCTCATTTCTAGTCGGAGTAACGGTTGGAATTTCTTGAGAAGGCGCTGTATCATTTAATTCTGCAAGAGGGGAAGTTTCTCCTTTTCTTTTAAATGCTCTAAGGCTCTTGCTATTTTCGACCATTGTATCATCTGGTGAATAAATGGAATTAGCCTCGTTTGTTCGTCCATAAGGCTCGTATTGCTTTGGAGTTTTATATATTTCATCACTTAAGAGGCTATCTGAGCTTGGCATTCGAATGTTCTTACGTTTTCGGTTGTAATCTCTCTCAATGTCTTCTTGAAAAAGGGACTTTGTATCCTTTGCAAGCTCTTGTCCTTCTTGGGTGGCACTGCCTTTTCCTCGAACATAACCATAATACATCGCATACATGATTGCTAATACCAAAATACCTACCATTACTTTTGTAAGTAAAGAGGAAATGCTTTCTGGGATTTTAGCTACTAAATCATCTAAAAATCCTAGAACATCGTTGGGTTTAATCTTCTTGAAATCCATTATTTTATCCTTCGGACTTAATCATGGATTTTTTCATCCCTTTTTATCGTGGGATGAGTTTAAGCGATTTTTTCTTTAGGCTTGAGGATAAGAAGAGGAGCATCTCCGTTCATGACAGATTCTTCCGTTATGACTACTTCTACCACATCTTCTCTAGAAGGAATCTGAAACATCAAATCCATCATAATATCTTCTACAATAGCACGAAGCCCTCTAGCACCAGATTCTCTTTTGATAGCCTTGGTAGCAACTGCATTGATAGCTCCGTCAGTAAACTTAAGAACTACATTTTCTAATTCAAAAATCTTAGCAAATTGCTTCATAATAGAGTTCTTGGGCTCAGTAAAGATTTGCTTTAAGGTAGCAACGTCTGCTTCTTCGAGAGTCGCAAGAATAGGCAAACGACCAACAAATTCAGGGATCAAGCCGTATTTTAGTAAATCGTCTGGAATTACGTTCTTTAAGACTTCTGTTTTTTGTAAATCATCTAGGTTTGCACTTGCATCTGAGTTAAAACCAATTGTTTTTACGCCAATTCTTGATTTGATAATTCTATCTAAGTCAACGAATGCTCCACCGCAGATGAAAAGTATATTTCGAGTATCAATAGAAAGATAGTCTTGGTGTGGATGCTTTCTTCCACCTTGAGGAGGGACGTTCGCAACGGTTCCTTCAATGATTTTGAGGAGAGCTTGCTGAACACCTTCCCCGCTTACATCTCTTGTGATAGAAGCACTGTCATTTTTACGGGAAATCTTGTCGATCTCATCGATGTAGATAATTCCAAGCTCTGCTTTCTTAATGTCGTTATCCGCATTTTGAATGAGCTTTAGAATGATGTTTTCTACGTCCTCTCCCACATAACCAGCCTCTGTTAAAGCAGTTGCATCTACGATGGCAAAAGGAACTTTTAGAATACGAGCAAGGGTTTGCGCTAATAAGGTCTTTCCGCTACCGGTAGGACCGATCAAAAGGATATTTGATTTTTCTAACTCAACGTCATTTTTTCCAACATTAAAATGAATTCGTTTGTAATGGTTGTAAACGGCTACAGAAAGGGCACGCTTAGCATGGTGCTGACCAATTACATACTGGTCTAAAATTTTTTTAATTTCTTGGGGCTTCGGAACATCCGCTATATGGGTAGGTCTCTCTAAATGAGCAGGCTCATCCGCGATAATCTCTGTGCAAAGGGAAATACACTCGTCACAGATATACACTCCAGGTCCTGCAACCAATCTCTTGACTGCATCCTGCTCTTTACCACAAAAGGAACAATGTAATTTTTCTTTTCCCATATTCGTCGGTTTCTTAGTTGAAGCCAAAACCTTATCCTACCTTAGGTTTTTTTCTGTCCGTAATGACATTATCTATGATGCCGTAGGCTTTTGCTTCTTCGGCTGTCATATAGAAATCTCTTTCGGTATCTCTTTCGATTGTCTGGATATCTTTTTCTGTGTGTTTTTGATAAAGGGAGTTGATGATGCTTTTTACTCGTAGTATTTCGTTTGCTTGAATCTCTATATCACTAGCCTGACCTGTTGCGCCACCGGATGGTTGGTGCATCATGATTCTGGCGTGCGGAAGAGCAGAGCGTTTTCCTTTTGCTCCTGCTGCTAAAAGCAAAGAAGCCATAGAGGAAGCCTGCCCAAAGCAAAGAGTTCTTACTTCTGGTTTGATGTATTGAATAGTATCATAAACAGCTAAGCCAGAAGAAATATAACCACCCGGAGAGTTGATATAAAGATAAATGTCTCTTTCAGGGTTATCAGCTTCTAGGAATAAAAGCTGAGCGGTTAAAATATTAGCAAATTCGTCGTCAATTCCACTACCAATGAAGATGACTCTGTCTTTGAGTAGACGAGAAAATACATCGGAGCTTCTTTCTCCTCTGCTGGTTTGCTCTGTAATATATGGTACTATTGGCATAAATTAGTTATCCTTTTTGGAGCCACCTAGAATTTCTGAAGCGCGGCTGATAGAAATTTCACTATTCCCTTGTTTGTTCGAATTGGAAAGTAAAAAATCATACACTTTTTGCGAAATCAGGTTTTCGTAGATATTTCTATAAATTCTTTCTTTTGATTCTCGGCTGCTTTTCTCTTTTTCTCCAAGTTGGAGCTGAGAAAATACAGCTTCCATTTCTTCAGGGGCAACTGTTTGGTTTTCCTGTTTTGCAATCTCATGAATCGCTAGATAAAACTTAATTTGGTCTACGGCTCTATTATGGAAGTTAGACTTAATTGATTCTAAATCAGATCCCACTAATTCAGCATATTTCTCCATTGGCATATGATCTAGGTTGTAGTCATGTGAGAATTGGTGGTATAATGCATGGCTTTCTTCCTCAATTAAGGAATTTGGAATGCTAAAGCTTGCATTTTTAACTACTTCCGAGATAAGGTGTGTGGAATAATGAGCATGTAGCTTGTCATCTGCGAACTTTTTCAAGTTTTCCTTCATCTTATTCTTAAGCTCTTCCATTGTAGGAGTCTCGTCCCATTCTTGGGCAAGATGATCATCTAACTCAGGGAGAATTACTTTAGAAATAGAATTGACTGTAATTGTGAAAGTAAATGTCTTTCCTACTAATTCCGCAGAAGATTCGCTATCGTAGGTATAATTGAAAGTTTTGGTTTCGCCTTGTTTGAGTCCGATGATTTCGGCGTCTAATTTCTTTTGTTTTGGGTTTAATCCAATATAGTATTGAGTATTTTTGGAGTCTTGAACAGATTCTCCGCTTTCATTCTTAGTTTCGATGTCAATGTCAACTAAGTCAGTGTCCTGCGAAAGCTCATCTGCCTCACGAGCCTGGGTTTTAGAAAGTTTTAATTGAATGTCTTTTAACTGAGGTTGAATATCTTCATCTGTAATTTTAACATCGTAAACTTCTACCTCAAGTTCTTTATATTTGCCTAAATGAATTTCTGGGGCGGTCTCATAAGTTGCTTTGGCAATGAGAGTGCTATGTCTTTCAAATTTTTCAATTTCAATTTTAGGAGGCTTGTAAGCTTTAAAAGAAAGAGTAGGGTAGAGACCATTGATAGAGTCGGTGAGTAGAATGGTTACAGCATCATCTGAAACGGTATCGCCTAGCATTTTAATGACCATTTCGATAGGAGCTTTGCCCTGTCTAAAACCGTTTACTTTTACTTTTTGGCTGGCTCTAATATATGCTTTCTTGAAGGCTTCTTCAATGTCTTCCGGTGTATAGGTCAAATCTAATTTTGCTGTAGCGTCGTCGTTAATTGTTACTTTGTATTCCATGGATTGCTCTTTGTATTGTATTGGGGGTGAAAAAAATACATTAAGCGGGAAACGGGATTCGGACCCGCGACCCCCTCCTTGGCAAGGAGGTGCTCTACCACTGAGCTATTCCCGCAAAACATTGGTGATATTTCCATGAAATTTCTTCTATGAGATTTGTAAAATATTTTTTAGGATTTATAACTGAATTGTTTAGGTCACTTTACCAATTTCTTCACACTTGGATAAAGTGTTTCCGCTAGAAGCTTATGACCTTCTGCGGTTGGGTGGATTCCGTCTTTTTGATTTAGGTCTTTTAGACCTGCGACTTTTTTCTAGCAAGAAAGGGGATAACGGGATGTTTTCCTCTTTGGCGAGTCTGGGATAAATAGAATCAAATTTCTTTACATAACTTGGACCCAGATTTGGAAATGTGAGCATTCTGACTAAGAGGATTTTGACCTCTGGATTTTTCTCGCGAACTTTAGAGATGATTTTTTTTAGGTTGGTTTCAATGACTGTTGTATCAATGCCGCGCATACCGTCATTTGCCCCTAGCTCTAAAACAAAATAATCTACTCCTTTTGAAATAGACCAGTCGAGTCTTGCAATTCCTCCTGATGTAGTGTCTCCACTGAGTCCTGCGTTGATTACTTTTAAATCGATTCCATCTTTTTTTAATTTCTCACCAAGTAAGAATACAAAAGATTCTTCAG